>JAUZNX010000006.1 GCA_030706745.1 Bacteroidota bacterium | reverse complement strand
TTTGCCGCCAACGGCCCGATCATCCGGTCCACGGACTCCGGCTCGAACTGGACACAGCTCAGTCTCACAGCTAACACGAGCAGGCTGGCATCCAGTGGGCCGTATCTCTTTGCTGGCACGGATTCCGGTGTGTATGTATCCCTTGACTCTGGCAATACCTGGCGCCAGGAGAACGATGGCCTCGGCAAGTATTATCAGGTCAATTCTCTGTGTGTCTTCGATACGCTACTCTTTGTCAATACGGCCCTGGGTTTTCCCTATTATACGGCCATGCGCCCGATCCGGGAGATGGTGGACACGACGAAGAGCGCGGTGGCGGCAGGGCCGGTGCCGCAGGATACGCTTTCGATTTATCCGAATCCAGCGACCGGGCTTGTTACGATTTTTGCTGGCACAATTCCGATTGAACGAGTGAGTGTGCTTAATCTGCTCGGAGTGGGAGTTCTCAACTCTCCGAATCCACACACATCCGAACTTACGCTTGATCTTTCCGAGTTGCCTTCGGGGACCTACATCCTCCAAATCATGACCGCGAAGGGGACCATACTGCGGAAGGTTATCCGAGAGTGATTGTAAAATAAAGTTAAGAATTAATGCAGCAACCGGCGAGTTAATTCTTGTTATATAAGCGGAGGGGGTTCTCTTCATCAAATCCATCCTTCCAGTCACGATTGGGTCCGTTCATGAATTTTTTCCGAAAATCAACAACAAAATTATTCGGCAAGATGGGGAAAGTGTGGCTCGAGGAGGGGTGAAGTGTTTGCTGATGAGTTTCCCGGGCACACCTGTTGCTCCTGCAGTGGTCGAAAGGAGAATTCATCATGGCGTTCACGGTATCATCCGGGACTATTCAGACGAAGCAGACCACGCACGTGCATACGGGCCCGGCGTATCAGGCGTATCAGATTTTGCACGTTGGCTTCAGCCTGTTGCCGCTGATCGTTGGTCTCGATAAGTTTTTCGACCTGCTCGCAGGTTGGGATAAGTACCTATCGAATGCGTACGCGAGCCTATCGCCATTCGATCCAGTCACAACGATGAAGGCCGTCGGGGCAGTCGAGATTATTGCGGGCTTCATCGTGGCGTTCCGGCCAGCGATCGGAGCGTACATCGTTGCCGTGTGGCTGCTGGGGATCATCGTGAACCTGCTGTTGCTGCCAGGATATTACGATGTGGCCTTGCGCGATTTCGGTCTATGCCTTGGTGCGCTTGCGCTTGGTCGCCTCAGCGAGGAGTACGATCACCGCCACTGATGTGAGTGGCCGATCGGCGACACAACTTGCTCTCGCTCTGTTGTCGCGTCACCTTGATCACGACACCACTTCTGATCCTCTGTCTCGTCGCGTTTCTGGCGGGCTTCGTGGATGCCATTGTCGGCGGCGGCGGATTGCTCCAGATCCCAGCGGCGATCGTGCTGTTCCCGGGCATCCCAGTCGCGACGATGATCGGGACCACTAAGATACCATCGTTCTGCGGGACCAGCATGGCGGCAATGCAGTACTCGCGACAGGTCACGCTGAACTATAAGCATTTGGGACTCATGGCAGCAATCGCGAGCGTTGCTGCATTCAGCGGCTCTCGAGTCCTGACGCTTGTGAGCAACGATTTTATGAAGCCGCTCCTGCTTGTGGTACTGACTGCCGTGGCAATCTATACCTATACCAAGAAGAATTTCGGAGTCCACACGGAGCAGGAACATTCCGAGCGGTCGCATCTGATCTATATCGTTTTGATCGCACTGGTGATCGGATTCTATGATGGGTTTATCGGTCCCGGCTCCGGGAGTTTCCTGATCCTGACGTTCATCACGTTGCTCGGCTTCGATTTTTTGAAGGCGAGTGCGACCGCGAAATTCGTGAACCTCGCTACTAATACGGGGTCGATCATCCTGTTCGCGGCAAGCGGGAAGATCATCTATGGCATCGCGCTCCCAATGGCGGCCTGCAACGCAGCCGGTGGATTCTTGGGAGCTAAGTTGGCGATTCTGAAAGGGAATAAGTTCATCCGGATATTCTTTCTGAGTTTGGTGGTTGTGATGATCGTCCGGTTTGGGTATGATATTTTTTGGAAATAGCAGATGACCGATGACCTGAAATCACGCGCCGAGCGCGAAATGGCAGAGCAGCAGAAGGCGATGCGCGAGATGGGTCCCTATATGACGATGGGGATCCAGCTCGTGCTGACAATCCTGGCATTTTTCGGACTCGGGTATTGGCTGGACAGCACTCATCATTCTGGATCGCTTTGGCGGGTTGTCTGCACCGGATTTGGGGCATTTGCAGGCCTGACGTACTTCGTCCTAACAGTGCTTCGGTTGTCGAAAAATGATGAAACGAAAGGCGGCTGAATTGCATTTGGTGCGCGCCGCCGCACGGGAAGGGTTGGCCTCAAAATGGCCTAATTCGACGCGAAAGGTAACAAACGGGTGAGATTTGCGTAAAGCAAGCCAGAAATCTCCCGTCCATGACAACAATACAGCGAGAGAGAGACGATTTGAGCTTACGACCGAAGACTTCCGCCATGGCCCTGCCAGCTAGCAAGCTTGCCGTGCGGAGCGTGACAGAGCTTCTGGCCAGCCAGGAGGCGACCCGGTTCTTCCTCCGGCAGTACTACCGCCTGACGTTTGCACTGGTTGCCGTGGCCACAGTCCTGATGTATTTCCTGGCAACTCCGGCGTTCATGCAGGCGTGTTATTTTGGGATGGCATTCCCGATCGTCACCAGTTTCGTCAGCTTCCTGATCACCGAGTGGGCATTCGAGCAGCCGAACATGATCTTTTTTACGGTTGCGATCATGAGTGTGATCGTCCGCATGTTCAATTTGCTCATTGCATTTTGCGTCGGGTACCTCATCCTGAAGATGAACGGCGCCGGGGTGATAATTGGATTGCTCGCGACGTATTTCTCCTATCTGGTGATTGAGATCGCCTACATCCACAACAAAGGGAAGCTGCTCGGGCAATGATGGAAGGCCAGGATACGATCGCGTTAACCTCGTCCCAGACTGCCCCAGCCGAGGCGGCCAAGCCGAACTTCTTCAATGAAGGGTTCGGATTTCTGGGCAACCACCACACCCTCGATTTTACCCTCGATGCCGGCCCGGTTCATTTTGGCAAGGTGCCACTGCCGTATATGTTCTTCGACCAAGGTAGCTTCCACTATTTTGGCAGTGAGTCTTCCTTAGTTTCGACGGGTGTCTACACGACCGATATGAGCAAGGAAGCCTCGCCGATTGGCGAGAAGGGGAAGGCGATCCGTAAGGACGGCCATCCGATCGGATTAGACCTTTCGATCACGTCGAATTTGTTCTTCTTGCTATTTGGAACGCTCATCACGTTGGTTGTGCTGCGCACCGCTGCGTCCAAGGCCAAGAAATCGCTGGTGCCAAAGGGGCTTCGGAATATGGTCGAAGTACTTATCGTATTCGTGCGCGACGACATTGTTTCGCCGAACGTCGCTGAACCATATGGCGAACAACTTCTGCCTTATTTCCTCACGACGTTCTTCTTCCTCATGATCGTGAACTTGTGTGGGCTGCTGCCATACGGACACACGGCGACGAGTTCGCTCGAGATCACCGCGGCACTCGCAGTCTGCACGTTCATCGTCACCCAGGTGGTCGGTATTCGCTCGCAGGGTATTAAGACGTTTCTGCTCCACCTGACGGGTGGATTGCATGAGATGGAGCTTTCGATCTTTATGAAGATCTTCCTGCTCCTCATCATGGTGCCCATCGAGATCATGGGGCTATTCACGAAGCCATTCGCACTTGCGATTCGTCTTTTTGCGAACATGACGGCAGGGCACATCATCATCGTGTCGCTCATTTGCCTGACATTCATGTTTCACAGTCTGGCGGTCGGCGCGTTCGTGACGGTGCCGTTCTCGCTATTTGTCTATCTGTTAGAGATTTTCGTTGCGGTGCTGCAGGCGTACATTTTTACGACCCTGTCGGCAGTATTTATCGGGATGATGGCGCACTCAGAGCACGATGAGCATGTTCACGACAAGGACTTGCCACATCCGCCGGATGGCGATCATCTGATCGGGACGGTCCATGCGTAGCAAAATGCGCATTCGTCCGTATAAGCGTTTGGCAGTTGCATTTACGTTACATAAAGGACAATAGACTACTATGAATCCAGCAGGATTTGCATTCTTAGGAGCCGGAATCGGAGCGGGTGTTGCGGTGCTCGGCGCAGGACAAGGTATCGGCAAGCTCGTTTCGTCGGCTATCGAGTCATTGGCCCGTCAGCCAGAGATGGCAGGCGGTCTTCGCACGACGATGATCATCGTCGCGGCGCTCATCGAAGGTATCGCGCTCTTCGCGCTCGTTATCTGCATCATTCTCGCGACCAAGTAACGAGTGGATGAGTAACGAGTAGCGAGCGGCCTTTGCCGCTTGTCATCACTCGCTACTTGTTGCGCGTTACTCGTTACTGAACGAGCATGCTTGAAATCAACCCAGGTCTGATGATCTGGACGTTCATCATCTTCATCGGTCTCCTCGTGATTTTGGGGAAGACCGCATGGAAGCCGTTGCTCGCGTCGTTGAAAACACGCGAGCAGGCGATTGCCGATTCGCTCGACCGAGCAGAACAGGCGCGCGCCGATGCGGAACGTCTGATCGCGGAAAACCAAAAGGAACGCGTCCTTGCCGAAGCGGAAATCCAAAAAGCGCTGAAGGAAGGGCGTGACTACGCCGAGAAAATGCGCAAGGACCTGGTCGAGAAAGCCAAGGTCGAAGCGGCCCGATTGCTGGCACAGGCGCGGCTGGAGATCGAACACGATACGCAGCATGCGATCCGTCAGCTTCGCTCGGAAGCCGCCGATCTTGCCATTCTGGCGACATCCAAATTGCTGGATGAGAACATGAATGAGGACCGGCATCGCGCTGTCATCAATAAGATGATCGCCGATATGCCAGATAATCAGCGCTCAAAAGTCACAGCATGAATCGACGCATCGCACATCGGTATGCATTAGCACTGATCGGATTGGCCGAGGAGCTTAAAATCCTCGACCCAATTGCCGATGATATGCATTCTCTTGAAGAGACCATTCGCGATTCGCGAGGACTGAAGATCCTGCTAGGAAGTCCGGTCGTGAGCCCAGACCGGAAGCTCAAAGTATTGCGGGAGATCTTCGACCATCAGCTTCAAGAGCAGACGATGGCGTTCGTTTCGTTACTGGTTCGTAAAGGCCGATCCGAATATCTCTTTGCGACAGCGGAAGAGTTTTTGAATATGCTTGACGCCCGTCGCGGCATTTTGCATGCGCGTATTCAGAGCGCAAGTACATTGTCGGAAGAGCAAAGGATCGAAGTGCAGGCGAAGCTCGAACGAATGACTGGCAAACGGATTCGTCCGGCATTCTCGCTCGATCCTGAACTTCGCGGTGGATTCATCGCTCGGATTGGCGATGAGTTGGTCGATGCCAGCCTTTCCCACCAACTCGAATTGCTTCGCGAACAATTTCAGCGTGGTGGTTCGCCAATCTTGAATTGATTGTTGTGCGAGTCTTCTTGCTTTGCCTTCTTTCCATTGCATCGGTCTTACTTGTCTCGACCGTCCATGCGCAGCAACCCAATCCTGGGACCCAACCTTCCCATGTGACCCAACCATCTCATGGAACGCATAAGCAGCGAAGACCAGCAAAGCCATCGGTCCGGATTATGCCTGCTGCGGTCTTTCATCCAACGTGTAACCTAGACTCCAATTCGGTCGGATACTTTTTTTTTCCGCCGAACCTTGGTGCTGAGTGGATGATGCGCACCATCTCCCAGATCATGGATGCACATAGCAGAGTATTAAAAAGCGATACCACCTTCAGTTTCGAGCGGGTCATCAGCGACTCCAATCGAACATTGCAGGGATTGCCCATTTTGCGGTGCTCGTCCTCATTTCCGTTTCACGCTGGCGCTCAGGATAGTGCGAAGCGTAAGGAAGTCGAGTATTACCTCGACGACTCCGTCATCGTTGCAGTTATGAACCACTCGGTCTCCAACGGTCTGAGTCACATCCTGTTGGTGAATCCCCTGCGGGTAGGAGCCTCCTGGCGAGATGACGCTGACGATACGATCCGAACAAAGGTGATTTCGCTGGATGAACCGGTCACGACTTCGTTGGGGACATTTCCACACTCCCTTGTCGTTCAGTCGCGGGTCGGATTTGGAGAGCTTTCCAAGTACTTTGTTAAAGGGGTAGGCATTGTCAAAACGGTTTATCGTGGACTATCTCCGCGAGAGAATGGATCGTTTGTCGTCACGACGGAACTCGTCCGGCTTGATGCCGGCGATCCGAAACGAAGTATCAAGTTTCGATTCCCAAAATTAGTAGCGAAGCCGATCGCAGTACCGAAAACGAAATCAAGGAAGAAGTAATCATGGCAGCAGTGCGTCCGGATGAAGTCAGTGCCATTCTTCGTCAGCAACTGGCGGGGTTTGAGAAAGAAGTCGATGTCTATGACGTGGGCACGGTGCTCATGATTGGCGATGGCGTCGCACGCGTGTATGGTCTTTCGAAGGTCATGGCTGGTGAGTTGCTGGAATTCCCGAATGGAGTGCTCGGCATGGCCCTGAATCTCGAAGAGGACAATGTCGGCGCCGTTTTGTTTGGTGATGAAACCCTTGTCAAGGAAGGGGATACCGTCCGCCGAACCAGCCGTATTGCCTCGATGCCGGTCAGCGATGCCATGTTGGGGCGCGTGGTCAATCCGCTCGGCATTCCGGTCGATGGCGGTCCGGAAATCACACCAGAGAGATATCTTCCGCTCGAACGCAAGGCGCTTGGTGTGATGCAGAGGCAGCCCGTTAAAGAACCGCTGCAAACCGGTATCAAGGCAATTGATGGAATGATCCCGATTGGACGCGGCCAGCGCGAACTCATTATCGGCGATCGCCAGACTGGAAAGACAGCGGTTGCGATCGATACGATCATCAACCAGAAGTATACCCACACAGAAGAAGCTGCCAAGCGCGGCATCCAGCCCGTCTATTGTATTTATGTGGCGATCGGTCAGAAGGCTTCGACCGTTGCGAACGTGCGCACTAAGCTCGAAGAGCAGGGCGCGATGGCATTCACAACGATCATCATTGCCACAGCATCCGATCCGGCACCACTGCAATTCATCGCTCCATATTCCGGCGCAACACTTGGCGAGCATTTCCGCGATTCAGGACGACATGCGCTCGTGGTGTATGACGACCTTTCGAAACAAGCCGCAGCGTATCGTGAAGTTTCCCTATTGCTTCGCCGGCCACCGGGACGCGAGGCCTACCCCGGCGATGTGTTTTATCTTCACTCACGCTTGCTCGAGCGTGCGAGCAAGCTGTCGAACGAACTCGGTGGCGGATCGCTGACGGCGCTTCCCGTGATCGAAACGCAGGCTGGCGACGTATCTGCATACATTCCCACGAATGTGATTTCGATTACGGACGGTCAGATTTATCTCGAGCCGAATCTTTTCAACGCCGGTATCCGCCCTGCCATCAATGTTGGTATTTCGGTTTCACGCGTGGGTGGAAGTGCCCAGATTAAGGCAATGAAGAAAGTTGCCGGCACTTTGCGTTTGGATCTCGCACAGTATCGCGAGCTCGAGGCATTTGCCAAATTCGGCTCCGATCTTGATAAGGCGACACAGCAGATGCTTCGTCGCGGTCAGCGCCTTGTCGAACTTCTCAAGCAGGGCCAGTATCAGCCGTTGCCGGTCGAGGAGCAGGTAGTCTCCCTGTTCGCAGGCACTCAAGGATTTCTAGACATGCTCCCAGTCGAGGATGTTCGCCGATTCGAGCTTGCTCTACTCGAAGCGATACGGGTTCGGCAGCCCGAATTGCTCACCGCCATTGCAGATAAGAAGGAAATGACGCCGGAGATCACCGAACAACTGAAGAAGACAATCGGCGATTTTGCCGCCAGTTTCAAATAGGCCGCACGAGTGCGGCCACTCGGGTGCTCCGAATTAATGCTTCGTGTGTTAGTCCTTTGATGACTAATTGCGCGAAACGACTCATCGTCTCCTTTTGCCTTTCCGGCGTGATGTTTTCGGGCACCTGCCTGCGAGCCCAACAAGCAGATAGTACACACGCCGATTCTCTCGGTCGTACGGCGTTTCGGACAACGAATGTTGTGCCCTATGCACCATCGGGGCTCGAGCGGACAATCGATTTGGTACTCAGTGGAGGGGCCGGACTCTATGATCGAGGCAGCACAAGCGGGTTTCAGGCGATGGCCAATGCCGATTTCTTTGCGCGAACAAGTTCGCTCAATCTGACAGCAGGATTTCACTTCGGGTTTTCTAAGCCAGCCACAGAGGGCCTTACGCTGGGTCTCAGATTCCCGATTTCGGAAACAGATCCCAACCACGGTATCTTCGCTGATGTAGCGTTGCTCGTGACTGATAATGGTCAGGATAGCGATGCTTTCCAGACAGGGCTACGGGGTGCGCTCGCTGCGAGGTCCGGACTGTTTGAATATCGATTGGCAGCCGAGTTTCGGCGTCTGCCTTTTTCTGGTGGGCCGCTCGAAGCATGGGGAGGAGTTGAAGCGGGGTTTGCTTTCAATCTTCTCCGTGAGGGAATTCGTGAGCCTTCTCGGAAGGATTCCCTCTGGGCCGCTCTGAAATATATCGCGAGCGCGCAGGATTTTGAGGATTTGCAGAGGGTCCAATCCAGTGCTGAACTTGATCGCTGGCTCGATAGCTTCTGGGAAAGCAGGAATCCGACTGGCTCGCCTCGCAACGAGGTCCGGGAGGAATATATGCGTCGCATTCGGTTCGCGAATGAGCACTACGGGACCGAGCATCATTTGGGCGTGGCAACAGACATGGGGCGCGTGCTGCTGCTCTATGGCGAGCCGGATCGCACTGAAAATGCCTTTTCGACCGTCAGCCAGGACCGAAAATATCAACTTTGGGTCATGGAAGGCAGAGTGAAGGGATACCAAACGGCAATATTTTTGTTTGTCGCGCTCGAAGGCGGACGGTATTCTGCCTATTATGTGGGCCAGGGCGGATTTCGGGAGGTTTATTCGAATGTTCGAGGTGAATATTCCGATGGCATTCCCAGCGATTTGCCACCCGCGATGCTCAATTACGTTCAGACGTTTGGAAGATAGAAGTGCTGAGTGCTAACTGCTCAGCAAAAGATAGTTATTACTTAGCACTCAGCATTTACCCATGGCGACATTACGCGACATTCGTCGGCGCATTGCAGGCGTTAAATCCACCTCAAAAATCACGCAGGCGATGAAGATGGTCGCGGCGGCCAAACTTCGCCGTGCGCAGGATTCCATCAATGCCGCACGGCCATATGCTCGCGCGCTCGAACATCTGCTCAAGGAGTTGCTTCGCAGCGCCTCCCTCGAAGGGGCGCGCTCACCATTGCTATCCGGGCGGAGTTCGGATAAAGATGAGCGCGTGATCCTGATCGTGGTGACAAGTGACCGGGGTCTCGCTGGGGCCTTCAATTCGAATTTGCTGAAGTTTACGGAGAGCCGCATTCGCGATCTGTATCAGGCGCACAAGGATTCAGGCCGACTATCGATTGTTCCGATCGGACGCCGATCGACAGACTATTTCACCAAACGCGGCTACAAGATCGCAGCCAAATACCCCGGCATCTTTACAAAGCTCGAGTTCGATACCGCGCGCTCGATCACACTGTTTGTCAGTGATCTGTACAATCGCGATGAGGCCGACCGGGTCGAATTGCTTTTCAACGAATTCCGCTCCGTCGTGTCGCAGCGGCCAATTGCGGAGCGATTGATGCCAGTCCTCGATCCATCGAGTTTTGTCGAAGGTAAAGGCGAGCCCGAGCGGGATTATATTTTCGAACCGGACCCGATCTCGATCCTGAATGTTCTGGTGCCGCGACACCTGGAAACCATGCTGTGGCGCGCATTGCTCGAATCCAATGCGGCCGAACAAGGAGCCCGCATGACAGCAATGGATTCCGCCACGCGCAATGCGAGGGACCTCATTAGCGCATTGCAGCTTACCTATAACAAGGCCCGTCAGGCCGCGATCACAAAGGAAATTCTGGAGATTTCCGGCGGCGCCGAGGCACTGGCGAAGGGATAAGTTGCAGACTAGATTGCACGGATCGGGAATGATACCCAGGATTGATCCGCGGGATTGAAGATTACGTGACATCACAGAATCTCAGATCTATCGAGAGTCGAATCAGGGATGCTTGTCGCCGCGCCGGACGTGAGCGCAAAGATGTTCGCTTGCTGCCTGTTACGAAAACCCGATCCATCGCGGCGGTTCAGCAAATGTATGATCTTGGTCTCCGAGATTTTGGAGAGAGCCGCGTCCAGGAATTGTTAGAAAAGAAGACCGCGCTTTCGGCTGATATTCGCTGGCATTTTATCGGCCATCTACAATCGAACAAGGTTCGGCAAATAGCATCCTTCATAAGTTCTGTTCAATCGATAGATTCGATAGAGACCGCACGTGAGCTTGCGAAAAGAGCAGCCGAGCACCAGAGAGTCATTCGCATTCTGGTCGAGGTCAACATCAGCGGTGAGGCGCAAAAGCAGGGCGTGGCTCCACGTGATGTCCAAGCCTTAGTGGTTCAAATTGTGGAAACGTGTCCAAGTCTCGTCGTTGCAGGCCTGATGGGGATGGCGTCGCTCGAAGAAGATCTCGGGCGGACGCGACCGCAATTCCGCATCCTGCGCGAACTTCGCAATGAGATTCAGGAACGGCAACCGCAATTAAAGAGCTTTACAGAGCTATCGATGGGCATGTCGAACGATTTCGAAATTGCCATCGAGGAAGGAGCGACTATTGTCCGTATTGGCAGCGCACTTTTTGCGAGCGATGAGTAGTGAGTAACGCCTGTTGCTCGTCTGCTGTTACTCTTCGCGCGTCATTTGGCACCCATAACCCGTTACGATCATGCGTCTGAGCGCCCTCGAAATCAAGAAGAAGGAATTTCAACAGAAGATGCGCGGCTGCGACCCCGAGGAGGTGCAGGCGTTTTTGGATCAGGCCTCGATGGAAGTCGAGACGCTTGGTACGGAAAAAAAAGAGCTCGAAGATGCACTGATGACCGCGCGGGAACGGCTCGAACATTACACCGCGCTGGAGCAAACAATTGAAAAGACGCTCGCCGCGGCGCAACAGACGGCCGTCACGATGACCGAGCAGGCGAAACGCGAAGCCGAATTGATCCTCCGAGAAGCCGAGATCGAGCGTTCACGCAAACTGAATGATGGCCGAATGGAGAACGAGCGCGTGGAGCGAGCGTTGCTAACACTCCGAACGGAGTACGACGTAACGCTGGCCCGCATGCGTTCCCTGCTGTCGAGTTTCTCCACGTTTGTTGCAACGCTTGAACGAGACCGGGAGAATACCTCCATGTCGACGAATGGTATTCCCTCCATTGCAACAAGCGAAGCCGCCACTGCAAGTGTCTGATATTTCTTAGATCGGAGTCTCCGATGCGAATTGTACTATCGTTTCTTTTTGCACTACTCGCCGCCGGTTGTTTGCGGGCACAAGTCTGTACCGTTAAGCATGATGGTGGGATCTACTCCGGTCATGATGCGACTGGAGGTCACCCACTTTGGGAGGAGAGCGTCATGCTCCAGCCAAAAGGGCCCTGCAAAGTTGTCCTGCTTTATCTGTATCTCTTCGGCACGACGCCGGTCCAGGACACGATTTGGCTTGCCGGCGATGCCTCCGAAGGTCTGACGCCACCGAGCCATTATGTCTGGGACCATAATCTATTGACAGATCCAATCGTATTTACCACGAATGGTAAGACAGGCTGGGATACAATCGATATTAGCGACCGCAATGTCCGAAGCGATGGCTACGATCGCATCGTTGTGCAGCATCGCTTGAGAACAGGAGGCCCGGCGCTTTGCATTGCGCGTGGTGGGCTCACAAAGCCGGTTGCATCTTTTTTGTATGATCCCTGGACGCCCAATTCGGGCTTTTACAACATTCCGGGGATTCTGTATCTGCCCAGCGGCGACTACATGGCTCGGCTCGGGGTGCGCTATGATTATCCGGCCGGCGATTCTTCTCAAGCTCCTCCGCCAGCTACGCTTGTCGATGTCGCCACGCAAGTTGGTCTTGCTTCGGGTAGTGCACATGTCCTGGCTGATAGGGTGAGTGTCGCTGATTGGAATGGTGATGGATGGGATGACATAGCGATCGGCTCGATGTTTTTCCAGAACAAGGGCGACGGTACGTTCCAAGACGTTTCTTCGAAGATCAATATTGCCGCTTCGTCAACGGTATGGGGCGATTTCGATAATGATGGCCTGATCGACTGTTATGCAATCAATGGTGGCACGGGTGACAAGCTCTTCAAAAATAATGGCGATGGGACTTTTACCGATGTAACGGCACATTCCGCCCTGATGAATCCCTACCCAACAGTTACGCCGATTTGGTTCGATTACGATCACGATGGCTGGCTCGATCTCTACATTGCGAATGGCCGTTCCGTTGATGCGCAAGGCAATGAGACCTATCATCCACAGAAACTCTGGCACAACAATCAGAATGGGACCTTCACGGATGTCAGTGACGATGCGCAAATTACCAATGGCGATCCGGATCCTTACTATGACTGCTGGGGTGCCGCACCGGGTGATTACGATCGCGATGGATGGCCAGATATATTCGTAGCCACGTACCGTCTCGCCCCAGATTTACTCTTTCACAATTTGCATGACGGAAGCTTCGAGGAAGTCGGTGCCGCGACGGGTGTACAAGGAACCGAGACCGTTGTTCCGAACTATTTCGGACACGGTATTGGGTGTGATTGGGGTGATTTCAATAATGATGGCTTGCCGGATCTTGCAGTCGGAAACCTCGGTCATCCCGATCAGCGCGGGCAGTATTCGAATCCGTCGCTCATTTTCAAGAATGGTGGCGGTCCCGATTTTCAATTTACGGACATGCACCAGCAAATGGGGCTCAAGTTTCGTGAGATGAATGCCGGCATTATCTGGCTCGATTTGAATAATGATGGGTATCTCGATCTTTGGCATTGCCAGTACTCTTACAATGATGTTGGAGATACCGTAGGTCTTCCGCTCATCGAGCAGTACCGTCCATCGCGGATGTATTTGAACGAGGGGCCAGACAGCAACTTCCGTCTTAAGGATGTCACGTGGCAGCTTGGTTCACTGATTCACGGGTCATGGACTGCTGCACGTGGGGATTTCAATCATGATGGACGTATGGATATTGTCGCGGCGAGTGGCAAGAAGAGCCAGGGCGTGAAGCTGTTTCAAAACAATATTGCGGGTGCCGGCAACTGGATCGAAGTTCGGCTCAAGGGCGACCCGGTGCACAAGGTCCCGATGGATGCGTATGGAACCTCGATCACCGTTTGGGCGCATGGCATGCAGATCTATCGGGATCTGATGGGCGGCGGTAGCGGCACAACCGGCACTCAAAATACCAACATGTATCACTTCGGTCTCGGAAGCGCAACGGTTGTGGATAGTTTGGTCATTCGGTATCCGAATTCCCGGCGCCGCACCATGTATGATGTTGCTGCAAATCAGTTATACACCATTCCTTATGATGAGAGTAAGAACGCTGTTCTATTGGGATTACAGGGTGCCGTGCTCCAGGTTGGCGAAGTAACGACCAGCTCTTCCGCAGCAAGTGTTTCCATTACAATGCCGTCAACGGCGCACAGTCTCACGCTAAGGATTCTAGATGTGCTTGGGCATGTACTTGCTGTGTCAATTCATTCTGAGGCTCTCTCCGGTCCGCAGTTTCTGCGGCTCGCTTCGCCACTTGCCAGCGGCATTTATTTTCTGCAAGCGGAAACCGAGCATGGCAGTGTGAGCCGCAAGTTCAGCGTCCTGCGCTGAGGAACAATGCCTGCTCCGAAAATCAGTGTCGTCGTCATCACGCGCAACAGGCTCGCATACCTACGAGAGTGTGTGGAGTCGGTCCTCTTGCAGGACTATCCAGCGTTCGAACTACTGATCGGAGATAACGGCTCGACGGATGGTACGGTCGAGTATCTTCGAGAGTTGACAGGACGTGACAACCGCGTGATGGCGCTTTTCAATGGCCGCAACCTTGGTTCGTGCGAAGGACGCAATCTGTTGCTTCAGCGTGCGGCGGGGGACTTGTGGTTTATCATCGATGACGACGCCGCATTTCAATTCCGGGACGATCTTCTCAAAGTAGTCTCGGTGTTCGAGAAGCACACGAGAGCCGGAGCAATTGGATTTACCGTTGTCAATGCCGACGATCCAAAGACACTTAATCTTTGGATGTATCAGGCCAATCCCGATCGCGCTCGGAACACGGAATTCCGCTCCGCACAGTTTGCAAGCTGTGCCGTGTGTTTCCGGCGGGAAGCGATGGAGGTGTCGAAGTTTGCACCGGGAGAATATTTTGTCAATTCGTTCTTCTATAGCTGGGATGAATTCCCAATCGCCTGGCGGCTGCTCGAAACCGGATGGGAATGTTGGTATTCTCCGTTGGTCGCAATCCGGCATTATGGTTCATCGACAATTGACGTTCCGACGGCCCACCGTGTGCGATTAGATGCGAAAAGTATTGGCCAGTTTGCCGGACTGATATTGCCCTTTCCGCATGGCTGGTGGCGGTATGTGGTACGGCTCAGCCTCTGGATGCTGAAGCGCGCTACGCGCACGCACACGCTGAAAGCGTGCCTCACCGGATTCTTGGAAGGCATCCCCGCGTTCTTCTCCGAACGCCGAAAGCGTATCAAGGTACGGGCTTCAACAGTCCGGGGCTTTATTCGCTTGGTGGAAGCTGAGAAAATAATTACGAATTACGAATGACGAATTACGAATGAGCTTCATTCAATTCGTAATTCGTAATTCGTTATTCGTAATTGAACAGAGTGTATCCAGAACTTCGAACATCCGTTTCTCCCGATGAGCGCGAGCACTTAGTGTTGCGCTCATGGAAAGAGAACAACATCTTCCGCCGCTCCGTCGATGAGCGAAGTGCGGAGCACGTCTTCTCGTTCTATGAAGGGCCTCCGACTGTCAATGGCACGCCTGGTATCCACCATATTTTTTCGCGCGCGCTGAAGGATGTTATTTGTCGCTACAAGACGATGTGCGGTTACCGGGTCGAACGCAAGGCCGGATGGGATACGCACGGGCTACCAGTGGAGATTGCAATCGAAAAAGAACTCGGCTTCCGTCATAAACATGACATCGAAGAATATGGCGTCGAGAAGTTCAATGCACTTTGCCGGCAGTTCGTCTTCGATCTGATCGGTCGCGACGGCGGATTCAATGAGTTTACCGAACGGATGGCCTACTGGGTCGATCTGTCCGATCCATACATCACCTGCACGAACGACTACATTGAATCGGTCTGGTGGGCGCTAAAGAAATTTCACGACGCGGGACTGATCTACAAAGGATTTAAGATTCAGCCCTATTGTCCGCGCTGTGAGACGGCATTGTCGTCACACGAAGTGGCGCTCGGATACCGCCAAGCAAAAGACCCGAGCGTGTACGTGAAGTTCAAGCGAAAGAATGTCGATACTGATGAATACTTCCTCGCGTGGACGACGACGCCGTGGACGCTGATCTCCAATGTGGCGTTGGCGATGCATCCCGATGTTGACTACGTTACCGTCCTTAATACCCGCAAGGACCGCGCGCCGGAACGGCTCGTGCTTGCGAAGGCGCTTGTGAGCAAGCTCGAAGGCGAGGTAGAGGTTCTAGCCGAACATAAAGGCAGCGACTTCGAATACCAAGCGTATGAGCCGCTCTTCAACTATGTGCCTATCGAGGGGAAGGCATTCTATGTCGTGCTCGGCGATTACGTAACGACGGAGGATGGGACTGGCATCGTCCACACCGCACCCGCATTTGGCGAGGACGATTTCCAGATCAGCAAGAAGTACACGTTGCCGGTTATCAATCCGGTCGATAAGACAGGATCATTCGCGCCCAGCATTACCGATTTTGCAGGACAGTTTATCAAGAGCGCCGATCCTGCGATCATGGATAATCTCAAGGGTCGTGGTCTGCTCTATCGCAAGGAGACAATCGAGCACACCTATCCGTTTTGCTGGCGCTGCGAGTCGCCGCTGATCTATTATGCGCGCGATTCCTGGTACATCCGAGTGACGGAGTACAAACAGAAGCTCATTTCGGAAAACAAGAAGATCAACTGGCAACCGCCGGAAATCCGAGATGGGCGCTTCGGCAACTGGCTGGAAGATCTGAAGGATTGGGGAATCTCGCGAGAGCGATTTTGGGGTACGCCTTTACCGATCTGGGTTTGTGAGGCGTGCCAAAAGCAGAAGTGCGTTGGCTCTGCCGCGGAATTGGCTCAGCCCAAAGATTTTGATTTGCATAAGCCATACGTCGATGAAGTCACATTCCAGTGCAACTGTGGTGGTGTGATGCGTCGCACGCCTGAAGTCATCGATGTCTGGTTCGATTCCGGATCGATGCCCTTCGCTCAGCATCATTTCATGGGCGAGTCTGCGAGCCCCCTGAATTATCCTGCGGACTACATTTCCGAAGGTGTCGATCAGACGCGCGGGTGGTTTTACACGCTGCACGCGATCAACACATTCCTCTTTGGCCACGCACCATATCGGAATGTGATCGTCAACGACATGCTGCTTGATAAGAATGGGCAGAAAATGTCGAAGTCAAAAGGCAACATCGTGAATCCGTTCGAGGTGATGTCTCGCCATGGTGCGGACGCCACGCGGTGGTATTTGCTTTCTGCATCGGTGCCATGGAAGCCACGGTCGTTTAACGAAGATGATCTTGGTGAACTCGAACGAAAGCTGTTCGGGACGCTGACGAACACGTATGGGTTCTTCGCGCTGTATGCAAATATCGACAAGTATCATCGTAGCCAGGATGCCACCAAGGTGGATAAGCGACCAGAAGTAGACCGGTGGATTTTATCCAAGCTGAACTCACTGGTCGCATCTTGCCGTGCGGATTTCGATACATATGAAGTCACGCGGCCCGCGCGCGCGATTCAGGACTTTGTCACAGAACAGCTTTCGAACTGGTACATTCGCCGCAACCGTCGTCGATTCTGGAAAGGCGAGCAGGGAGAGGACAAGCAAGCTGCATACGATACGTTATATGAATGCTTGCTGACGATCTCGAAATTGATGTCCCCGATCGCGCCATTCTTTTCAGACTGGCTCTATAGTGCGCTCGGCGGTCCCTTCGATTCAATTCATCTCGACGAGTACCCGCAACCTGATCCGGCACTGATCGATATGCCACTCGAGCGCCGGATGGAAGCGGCGCAAGTCGTCTCCTCGCTCGTGCGGCAAATGCGCGAGCGCGCGAGGCTCCGCGTGCGCCAACCGTTGGCCCGTATCCTGATTCCTGTCGCGGACCGGCGTGAGATCGAGGAATTGCGACGCGTTGAGGATGTCATTCGTGATGAAGTGAACGTTAAGCGGATCGAATACGTGGAAGCCGGTGATAGCGATGTGATCAAGTTGAAAGCGAAGGCGAACTTCAAGACACTCGGTTCGCGACTTGGGAAGTCGATGAAGATAGTTGCTGCCCAGGTGCAGAAGCTGACGCAAGAGGAGATTCGGACGTATCAAATGACTGGTGGCTTGTCGATGAATATCGATGGCCAGAACTTCGATCTGCTACGAGGAGACATTGAAGTTACGGCGGAGGATGTCGAGGGCTGGCTGGTTTCGAGTGAGAGTGGGATGACCGTGGCACTCGATACTCACATGACGCCCGAACTCGAACGAGAAGGCATGGCGCGAGAATTCGTCAATCGCGTGCAAAATCTCCGGAAGGATTCGGGATTCGATGTGACGGACCGGATCGGAATTCACGTTGCTTCCGCTTCGGAGGAGATCATGGAAGCGGTTCGCGCTCACGCCCGGTTCATTCAGGAAGAGACGTTGGCTGAGTCAATTTCATCGAATGGAGATGTTTCTGGCGACGCTTCGGCTATCGTAGATATCCTCGAACGAGCTGTTTCTATATGGCTGTCACGAATTCCATAGATCAGCCGGATGGCGGCTGCATTCCGGATTAAGGAGTATTTCGAAAATGCCTGAAATATCATTGAGTCGCTTCAATGAACTAATCCTCCTTGTACAACAAGACCTCGAGTTAAGAAGCAAGCTTGTTCAGACGGGGGAGCTCTTCGGCGACTACCATCCTTTGATGGAGGCCTTGCACACGTCTAATGGCACGCGGTTGGAGACTCTGATCGATAGTTTTGGTTGGCCTATACTCGAGATTGACGGCCCAGAAGTCTTGAAAGCTGCGTGGCTAATCGTGATGCACGCCATTTCGCTTCCAGCACTCCAAAAGAAGGCTCTGAACCTCCTCAGAGCCAGCGGTGGTTGTTCCCCTGAGGAGTTAGCGATGCTTGAGGACAGAATCTTAGTATTTTCTGGCATGAAGCAAAAGTTCGGGACTCAGTTCGATTGGAGCCGTGATGGTTGCCTTCTTCCGTATCCCATTGAGAATATCGAATTCGTTGACGAGCGAAGATGCACTATCGGCCTGCCGCCACTTTCGGATGGCATCGAGCGACTCCGCGAGCGAGCAAGACTCGAAGGTGAGAAGCCACCGAGCGATTACTCTGCCTACCTTTCTCGGCGCGAGAGTTGGATGCTTCGAGCGGGGTGGATCTATCAAGTCTCTGATATTGATGAAGCATTCCACCAATTTTGACCTCAGTATTTCGGATTCTTTCGGGCACCCGTGTGTTTTGACTCATCCGTTTTAAAAAACGACCGTTTTCTACAATTCTATGGCGAAATCGAGCAAACTGAAACGGGGACAAGCCGCGAAACCTGCGGCGAAGCCCGTCAAACGGGCTATCAAGGCGAAGGCCGCGAAACCAACGATGAAGGCAATGCCGAAAGGAGCTTCGAAGGCTTCCCGGTCCGTCACTGCCACATCGAAGAAATCTTCGGCGAAAACAGTCGTAAAGAAGGTGATTAAGGCTGTTTCGCGGAAAGTCGCAACGATCGCAAGTCGCGGTAAAACAAGTGTGAGCAAAAAAACTGCTCCAAAACCCCCATCAAAAGCCGGCGCGGGTTCGAAAATTGCCAAGAGAGTAGTTGCCAAGGCCGCTAGTCCGGCCGCGATCAAGACGGCGGTGCGCTCGAACGGCGCAGTTCCGCCAGTAATGGGCGGAGCCAAAGGTAACGCCAAAAGCAAGAACAGAAATTCAGGAATGCCAACATCAAAAGTGACCCCAAAAGAAATTGCACCAGGCGGTGGACTTGTCCAGCCAGCGACGAAGTCTGCCCCGGCCATGCGACTTCGTGCGGACGATGCCGAGATTCTCGCCACCGCGAAGGAACGCTACAGTACGAAGGACCTCGATCAATTTCGCAAGCTAATCCTTGAGCAACAGCTCGAGGCGCGCGAAGAATTTGATATTCTGAGTCAGAATATTCTCGACACATCCGGCGAGTTTGAAGCTGACAATCAGACGTATTCGTTGCACACGGCCGAACAAGGTACGGATGCCATCGAGCGGGAAAAGACCTTTCTTCACGCGCAACGGACAAGCGACTACATCAAGAAGCTTGACGAGGCCATCGAACGCATCGACCGTGGAACGTACGGGATTTGCGTCATTTGCGGCGGCCTGATCGAGAAGCAACGCCTCCAGGCAGTGCCGATCACGCAGAAGCATGTGGACTGCAAGAACCGCACAAACACACGTCGTCCTGCCGAAAGCGGTCAGCGCGAAATGGAAGAGCCCGCAGCGAATATCGAATAAGGGATTTGTGCGTTTACACCAAGTCCTGACCTTTTTCATTTCGGTGCTTGGCCCTGACTGACTTGGCATTCGTACTGACACATGGCCGTTCTCTGGATCACAGTTATCGTCGTTATTTTCGATCAGCTGACGAAGCTGCTCGTGAAGGGTTCGCCGTGGAGTGTACTCCCATTCCCGGGAATGCGGTATGGAAGCTCGATTCCGTTTATTGACGATATCGTTCGGATTACCTATATCGAGAATGCTGGTATCGCGTTTGGCATTAGCATTCCTGGGTTTAAGGTTGTCTTCGCGGTATTTTCCATCGTTGCCTCCATTGCGATCCTCTGGTATTTGAAGCACAATCTGGAACGGTTGCGCACAAGCGAGCGCGTCGCGCTTGCGCTCATTCTGGGTGGTGCTGTAGGCAATCTGATTGACCGCGTCTTCTATGGTGTTATCTATCACGAGCAATCACTCTTTTATGGTCGCGTGGTCGATTTTGTTGACTTCGGCTATCACCGCAACTGGTTTCCTGTTTTTAACGTCGCCGACTCATCGGTCACGATTGGTGTTGGGCTCCTGATCCTTCTGCTCATGCGCCATAAACCTTCGCAACCGGAATCAATTGTTGCTGAAGGCGAGCCGCTCCCGATGGAATCGAAACCTAATGAACCTGAGGCCAGAGAATCACACTCCGAGGCCGCTGAGTCTTCCGCGCCATGAATGCCACCGAAGGAATTCCTTCGGACGAGTATCGCTCAAGTCTACCTTCGACATCGCGAACGATCGAGATTGCTGCTCCGAGGGGCGAACATCCCGAGCGCGTCGATCAGTATCTTTCCCGACAGATCGCGAACAGTTCGCGGAGCAAGATTCAAAGCGCGATTGCGGCGGGAGCAGTTCTTGTCAATGGACAAGTCTTAGACAAGCCTTCGTACAAGGTCCGAGGCGGTGATTTGTTTCAGATTACGATTCCCCGGCCACCGCCCATGCAGGCCGAGGCGGAGGACATCGCGCTCGATATTATTTTCGAAGATGAAACGCTGCTGATTATCAATAAGCCCGCAGGCATGGTCGTGCATCCGGCACATGGGCATGCAACCGGTACCTTGGTCAATGCACTGCTGCATCATATTAAGGAATTTCGCAAGGGGTATCCATCGAGCGAGCCCGAGCGGCCCGGGATCGTGCATCGGTTGGACAAGGACACGTCGGGCTTGCTCGTAGTTGCAAAGACAGAAGAGGCGCATCGTAACCTTGCGCGGCAGTTTTTTTTGCACACCGCACAGCGGACATATAACGCGATCGTCTGGGGTATCTTCAAGGAGCGCGCGGGCCGTATCGAGACGTTGATTGGCCGGCACCCACGCGACCGAAAGCGCTTTGCGGTAATTAATGAAGCTCCACTCTATCTAAAAGAGAAGGAGGGGGGAGGCGGCAAGATCGCAATTACCGACTATGCCGTCCTCGAGGAGTATCTTGGATTCTCTCTCGTCGAGCTCCGCTTGCAGACAGGCCGCACGCACCAGATCCGTGTTCACATGCAGCATATCGGGCATCCGGTGTTTGGGGACGTGACATACGGTGGCCGAGCGATGAATGTCATGCGGCAGGATATTCCGCAGTGGAAGTCGAAAATCGAGCATCTCTTGTCGGACTTTCCCCGTCAGGCATTACATGCTCGGTCGCTACGCCTGAATCATCCCACGACCGGCGAGCGGATGGAGTGGTCAGCGCCTCTGCCGGAGGATATGGAGCGGGTGTTACTGGAGATGAAGCGGATGGCGCAGAGGAAATAGATACAATCTGAAGAATCTATCTGCGCAATCCGCCAAATCAGCGTAATCTAGGTTCTATGATCTTCCATTCCTTCTCGGTCACCGGTGTGATCGAAAGCCGCGAGCCTTTTTGGAGGATGACCATCTTCTCGAGTCCCTTAGTCTTTCGAAGCTCGTCGATCGAGATCGGTTCCTTCAGGTGTTTGACGTACTTCACCTCGACGGCGCACCAGATCGGATTCGCCTCAGTCGCTTTGGGATCGAAGTGGGAGTCCTTCGGGTCGAAGGCAGTCTCGTCGGGGATTGACGTGCTCGCAATCTCACAAATACCGACGATGCCCGGTCGAGAGGCATTACTGCCGCTACCCATATTCGAGTGATAGAACAGCGCCATGTCGCCCGGCTTCATCTGGTCCCGCATGTAGTTGCGGGCCTGGTAATTGCGCACGCCCGTCCAGGCGGTCGTCTTGTCGCGTTTCAGGTCGTCGATCGAGTACGATTCAGCGTCGGATTTTAAGAGCCAGTATTGCATTCCAGTAACGAGTAAAGATGAGATCATCGATGATCTCATCTGAGCAACGAGTAACGAGTCTGAGGAACATTCCGGTTTCGAATGACCTATAGGCTCTGTCGTCATGTATATCGCTCCGTATCGCAGACTGTTCGAATCTGGCGAGCTTGCCCGCCGGGCGGAGCAGCTTGTTGGTATGCTCGAATCGTGCAATATCTGTCCGCTTGATTGTCATGTCAACCGGCTCGAAGGTGAGATCTCACGATGCTACTCGGCGCGCCTGCCGATCGTCTCATCCTATTGTCCGCACTTTGGCGAAGAGCCGGCGCTGGTCGGTACGCGCGGAGTCGGCAATATCTTTTTCGGGAATTGTAATCTCAAATGCTCCTATTGCCAGAACTATGAGATCAGCCAACGCTGGAAAGAAGAGCGCAAAAACGAAGTGACGGTTCAGCGGCTTGCCGAGATGATGATCGAGTTGCAGGACGTGCATCATTGTCATGCCATCGGCTTTGTCTCGCCGACTCATTTTGTGCCGCAAATGGTCGAAGGGATTTTTGAAGCATGTAAGCTTGGACTCCATCTGCCAATCATTTACAATACCAACTGCTATGATTCCGTCGAGGTGCTCCGTATACTCGATGGAATCGTCGACGTTTATCTGCCGGATCTGAAGTACTCCGAGGACGAGATGGGGTATACATACTCCGGCGTGAAGGAATATGCGAAGCATTCACGGGCGGCGTTGCGGGAGATGTATCGGCAAATGGGCAGTACGCTGGTGATGGGAGATGATGGATTGGTCGAGCGCGGATTGATTATTCGCCATCTTGTCTTACCAAACGACCTTGCCGGGACGCGTGAATCGTTTGAGTTCATATCGAGTGAGTTGTCTCCCGGCGTGACTCTTTCGGTGATGTCGCAGTACTATCCGACGAACAAGGTGTCCGACGAGAACGCCGAGAAATTTGAATCGCTCCTGTTGCTCAATCGCCGCATTCGCGAGCGCGAATATGACAAAGTGCTCGACATGCTGGATGAGTTCGGAATCGAAAATGGCTGGGCGCAGGAGTTCGAGAGTCAGGACTACTACCGGCCGGATTTCTCAGACCGTGTTACTCCCTTTCAAAGGTAAGTCAGACCGGTTCCGCTCTATACCGATTCGTTCAATATGCTATAGATTCGCATGGTGCGACCATTAGAGCGTACTGTCTCACGTTCGAAGGTCATGCCAACTTTTTCGGCGACGCGTTGAGAGGCGATATGCTCGGGATCGACAAGCGAGACAAGTCGCGAGAGTCCTGCAACGGCAAACGCATAGTCTGCCAATGCTCGAGCGCCTTCAGTCGCGTAGCCGTTACCCCAATGGTGCTTCGCAACCAAGTAGACCAACTCCGTTTCCACAGCCCCATCTACTTCTTTTTGAATCAACCCAAAATCTCCGATGTATTCGTTTGTATGAGTTTGGATCGCTGTCCAGAATTGGTTCGGGGTGTGAATGTCAGTTGCGTCTTCATGCGTGAGAAGATCATCAATATAGGCCAGCAGTTTTGTTCTCTCTCGTGGGCCACCCATATATCGCATCGTTTCCGCATCGCACCACATATCCACCGAATGTGGGATGTCTTCGCGCTCGAGCGAGCGAAGCGTGAGTCGTGGAGACGTGGTCAGTATAGCCATTCCGAGGCTAACCGATTCCGATTGCAGGTCATTCTCTGACCCGAGTTATTTTCTGATCTCGCCCGTTTCCATGCTCCAAAACAGCAGGTCCAACTCATCGAGCGAGATGTCGATGCGTTTCGCATACTCGTGCCATAGCCTTTCGATCTCCAGATAGCGTTTCTTCGTCGGGCCGCTCATCGGAATCTCATTGATTACACCAAGTCGGGTCAGATGCTTGAAGATATGCCGGTCGAGAATGGCGAGTCCGCGTACGCCGATGTTGCGGAGAAAATGCGAGGCTTCCTTCATGCCGAGTCCCTTCACGCTGGCTAAGACGATCTCACGCTTTGCCTCAGGCGTTGCGGTTTGATCGAGCAAGTAGGGCAGCAAATCTGGAAAGCGCTCGCGAATCTCGAGCAAGCGCTTCGCTTTCACATTATGAAAGCGGATATAATGCTTCGCATCTCGCAAATAGCTCATCGGATCGAACCCACGTTCAAGAAAGTGATCCCGGACAAGTTCGGCTATTGTTGCCTCGGCATTTGCTGCACTCGATTGTGGTGTAAGAATACAAAAGGCAAGTTCGTAAAAATACTGATCGGGGGGAACATCCGAGAAGTCCAGTAGACGTTGCAGAATAGCCGATTGTCGTTCGGTGTAGACTGAGCGCCATGGCTCTGGCAGTTTATTCATTTGCAAGTATGAGCGTGCCATCAGCGCTTTCGTGAATGAATTGTTCAGCGACGAGCGTCTTGACCAGTTGTTTGATAAAGGGGGCGAAACCAGCGCCTTCAATCTCGAATCGCTTCTCCATGGTTGATGTAAGAGTGCGCGTCGCAACCCCATCCGCGTTCGCAATAGTCCGCAGCACGCGGCCTCGCCATATGCGTCTCGGTTCTCCAAAATAATGTGGCTCGGAACGAGCGGACTTCTGAGACGAATGCTCCATCGTAACCGATGGGCAGGAGCGACGGAGCGGACACTCCAGGCACTTTGGTGCATTCTTTGTACAGATGGTAGCACCCAAATCCATCAGTGCCTCGTGCCACGCGGAGGACTGACCCTTTGGCAAGACCGACGCATCAAATTCGTACAGATCTTTCTTTGGCAAGGTCGTCCGGTTGTTCGGCATCTTCTTCCAGAGCCGAGAGAGCACTCGTTCGACATTCACATCGATGACAGGCATATCCGCATTGTACGCAAATGCCAGGACAGCACTGGCTGTATATTGTCCAACGCCGGGTAGCTTCTGTAACGCTTCAAGCGATTTAGGAAACGTGCGTAGCGCAGCCAATGCCTTCGCGGCGCGATGCAAATAGAGTGCACGACGGTTATAGCCGAGCCCTTGCCATGCTCGCAATACTTGGGCTGGTGTCGCATTCGCGAGCGACTTCACGGACGGAAACTGCTTGAGGAAGATTGGCAATCTGCGATCAACGTGTGTTGTGCCCGTTTGCTGGAGCATGAATTCACTCACGAGCACGATGTATGGCGATCGCTTCACTCCGCGCCAGATAAAGCTGCGTTTGTTCGCAGAATGCCAGGCAAGTAATCGAGGTACGATGCTACGCCGGAATGCCTTCGTGCGTGAGGCGGTCGAGGATGTTCTTGTTGCCACTCAAGTGCAACAACGTAGGAAGCGCCTCATTTGACACCCATTGGATTTTATTGAACTCGCAATTTTCCATCGTTCCGGTCCATCCCCGGACCAGGTAATAATGAATGTCGTAGGTCAAGCCATTCGAATAAGTGGCAGTCTCCCGCAGCCATTCCTGCGCATCGGTGATATGAATCGCCAGTTCTTCCGAGAGTTCTCTTCGAAGTGCGTCCAGCGCGGTCTCTCCGACTTCGAGTTTTCCTCCAGGGAATTCCCAATGCAATCCGTAAATTTTGTCGGGACGACGTTCGCCCATGAGGACACAGCCATCCCTTAGGAGGAGACCGACGGCAACAGAAATGGGTATCATGCAAACCGGAGGGCGTCGAGCGGCTGCATCCGAGCGGCAATTCTTGATGGTATCAGGCAGGCCGCCAGCGCCAGCGCGAGAGCGATCCCAGATACGATCGCATAGTGCTGCCACTCGATCGAGACTGGAACGGACGACATGAAGTAAATCTCGGCGCGAAGCTTGAAGAAGTGATAATGTGCTTCGAGCGTACAGAGAACAAACGCGATCAGGTCGCCGATGAGCGTCCCGAAGATAGCGATCGTCATTCCCTCCGTGACGAAGATGCGAGCAATTCCGCCCATCGTGGCCCCAAGAGTTTTCAGTACTCCGATCGAGTGTGTCTTTTCGATCACAATGAGTAAAAGTGTGGAAACCACATTGAATGTTGCCACTAAGATGATAAGCCCGAGAATAATCGGGATCGGCTTCTTTTGCAGATCGATCCACGCGAAAATGGTTGGATAAACATCATACACGCTCCGCGCGAAGTAGGGATATCGGAGTACCCGGTTGATCTTCCGTGTGACAGGATTCGCATCCGCGATGGATGCAGTGCGAATATCATATCCGGTCACCTGCGTCATGCTCAGACCATTGAAAGCCTGCGCGGCCGGAAGAGTTGTGAAGGCCACAGAATTATCATATTGCGTCATGCCGGTCGAGTAAATACCAACGACACGAAATTTTCGGAGATTGGCAAGAATATCTTCCCGCGAACGGAGCCGTTCATTCATCCGGATGGCCGCAAGTGTCTTGCCGGTATCGATATGGAGGTCGCTCGCAAGGCCGATGCTGATCAGGATTGGCGGAAGGGAATCGGGAGTTGTGGAGGCGAAGTCATGTCCTCGGACAATGCGATGTCGCACAAGAGCCGCTGTATCGGAAAGCGGAAGCCCACGCAAAATAATACCGGCCACACCATGCGGTGAACGCAAGATCGCTTCGCGTTCGACGAAGGGCACCATCGATCGAATCTCAGGCACCCGTTGCGTAAGAAAACGGGTCGTGCCGGGAAAATCGGGTAACGGTCGATTCCCGTATGAGCTGATCTCGACATCGGATGTAAAGCCGAGCACATTATTCGTCAAGGTCTTTTCAAATCCGGAGAGAATCGAAAGTGTGACGACGAGTGCAGCTACTCCGAGTGCGACACCAGCGGCCGCGATGAGCACAATCGTCGAGACAAATCGGTGCTCGGCCCGGTCTTCCGACTTGTTGCTCGCACTCTGGCCATGTCTCCGCTCTGCGGTCAGATATCGAGCAGCGATAAACCGGGAGTATTTCACGGTTACTCGGCGTCCACAACTAAATGATCTGGATTGGTCGCATCTCCATGGATGCCCACATACCGAGCCGTGTAATAACCACCGGAATCAAGGATTTCGTTGTAAGAAGAAAGGACTTGCGTAAAGCCGGTGGGAATGACAAGTAACTGATGCTTGCCAGCCGGTACATCGGCGTATCCACTTAATTCGCTAAACGGGATCGTATCCAATGGATTTGAAACATTGTCGAGTGCGAGACTCATCGAACTCAAATAGTCAACGCCATTGATGAACCGGATACGTGCATAGCCTCTTGGAATCGGTTTCCATTTGAGTGAATCGTTGTTGACGCCACCGTTGGTATTAATGCTGGGATTTCCGTTCGAGGATATGCGCCAGGAAAGTGCAAAAGTATTGATACTGGCATCGGGCAGTTGTTTCCCCGAGAGCACAATACTATCAACGAGTTGGCTATTGAAGAATACGTAGTAACGAGCATCCGAATCCGGAACCAGTGGCAGGTAATAGGGCTGTGTGCCAGAACCAGTACTCACAAAACCAGGATCGTCGGGGTTCGATGTAAGCTTGAGAACGAAAGCACTCCTTCCATCCGGATACATAGAAACGAATCGCACAAGCGCCGGGCCGGTCGGAACAGAAATGTACGTCGTATCACGGATGGTGGTCGGCGTTACCGGATCGGAGCATCCCGTGAAAGAGAATGCGAGCAGAAGAACGATGGGAACAGAAAGAAGCAGTTTCATCGCGAGTTCGCCATACTTAATGCTGGTAGAGATACATACATCGAAACATCCAACGGAATCATGGAATAATTTCCCTGGAATCAAGAATTCAGTGGAAAACAATTCTCGATTCGGAATTGCAAACAACTATTTTGAGTTTACGGTGCGCCGAACCAATTAATGTCGAAATCCTCCCGCAGTGTTCGTACCAAAACTTTTTACCACTCTTTCCGGCTACGACCGTAAGGCCTTCGGCCGCGATCTGGGCGCCGGAGTAATCGTTGGCGTCGTTGCCCTTCCTCTTGCGATTGCGTTCGCTATCGCGAGTGGAGTGACTCCCGATAAGGGGCTCATTACCGCCGTCGTGGCGGGGTTCATTATCTCCGCGCTCGGTGGGAGCCGTGTCCAAATTGGCGGGCCGACTGGCGCGTTCGTCATCATCGTCTATGGCATTGTCCAGAAGTATGGCATCGATGGTCTCATAATCACAACGTTTCTTGCCGGGATCGTTCTGGTTATCTTTGGTCTGGCAAAACTCGGAACCGCGATCAAGTTTATCCCCGCGCCCGTCATAATCGGGTTCACGAGCGGTATCGCGGTGATCATTTTCACGTCGGAGATTCCGGATTTTCTTGGCGTCCGATTCGACAATCCGCCAGCACACTTTCTGGCGAAGTGGGCACTTTATCTTTCCAGCTTCGGCTCCGTGAACTTCTATGCGGTCGGGATTGCGCTCCTGACGCTGCTGATTATTGTGTTGTGGCCGCGCATCAACAAGACGATCCCGTCGCCGTTCGTTGCTCTGGTGATTTCGACCGGAGTTGTATCGCTGTTTCACATCCCGATCGAGACGATCGGCTCGCGGTTCGGAGCCATCCCAACTATGCTGCCGCACCCGCACATGCCGCACGTGACATTGGCTGCGATTCGGGAGCTGACTCCGTCCATCTTCACCGTCGCGATCCTCGCTGCCGTCGAGTCGTTGCTTTCGGCTGTGGTAGCCGATGGCATGATCGGTTCGAAACACCGGTCGAACATGGAATTGATTGCTCAGGGCATCGCGAACATAGGGTCCGCCGCCTTCGGAGGAATACCGGCAACGGGCGCCATCGCGCGGACCGCAACCAACGTTCGTTCGGGTGGTCGCACGCCGATCGCCGGGATCATCCACGCGATCACATTGCTACTCATCATGCTGTTGCTTGGGCAACTGGCTTCGACAATACCGTTGGCCGTGCTCGCGGCGATTCTCGTCGTCGTGGCATACAACATGAGCGAGTGGCACGCATTCGTCGAGGTGTTCCGCGCACCGAAGAGCGATCTTGCCGTACTGCTGGCGACTTTTTTTCTTACGGTGCTTGTCGATCTCACGGTCGCCGTGGAAGTTGGGATGGTGCTCGCGGCGTTTTTGTTTATGCACCGCATGGCGCAGGTCACGAACGTTCGGCCATTTACGAGCGAGATCGAAGAGCCGCAAAGCGAAACGGATGCAATTCGACCAGCGAAATTGCCTCTGCCAGATGGCGTGATGATCTTCGATGTGAGCGGCGCGCTATTTTTCGGTGCGGCTGAGCAATTCGCCGAGACGATCAACTCGCTACATGCCTTCCCTCGCGTGCTCGTCCTTCGTATGGCGGATGTTCTGGCTGTCGATGCGAGCGGCCTTAAAGTGTTGAGAGATCTTCATCATCGCGCGATGGTGCACCATTCCACATTGCTCATTACAGAACTTCATGCCCAACCACTCGTTGCGTCCCAACGAGCGGGACTACTCGAACTCATTGGCGAGGAGAATATCCATGCGACGCTGGAAGATGCGATCGCTCAGTCACGAGTAATCAGAGCAGAACATTAGGTTATGTGGTGAGATGTTGTATATTTGCGGACCTAACTTCGCAACGTTTCAACAGATCATGATCGCACAGTTTCGGTTTAATCTTCTCGTTCTTTGTGTTGCCGTCATGGGTTGCAGCAATAGCAACTCTCCGTCTGGCAGTTCGACAAACAATAGTCCGGATTCGACAAAGAACAATCAGCTGTCGGGTCCGGCAGCCTTTCGGGTGATTGTCGGACATGATACGATCTACCGGACCAACTCTGCGGCGACGTACGGTGCAATCGCTACATATTCCAACACGAGCATATCGGGTCAGCCGGGAGGGAATTCATTGTTCATTCAGCTTCAATATACTCCCGCATCGCTCTATGCCACAACTGTGACAACGAACATTGATATCCCGATTTCCGGGGCGGTCGTGAAATCATATCCGGTGATGCCAAGGAACAGCCCGGACGGAGTGTCGATCACAATCGACTCGGCAATGCAGGACTACAACTCACGCGCGGATGGGACATTCACGATCACCAAGTTCGATACCGTGATGAATCTGGTCTCGGGGACATTCCGCTTCACGGCTTCGCCGAACTTCAATCCATCGGAAATCGATACCATTATCGGTGCTTTTAACGATGTCGGGATCAGTAATGGGACATTCGGGCAAGGAAGTATTTCCGCCATTGTTGATGCGCAGGGCTATCATCCCGATCAAATATCCATCTCAATGACCGAGACGAACGGACTCTCGCTGGATGCTGTCGAGGGTAATCCTCCGGTCTACCGAACCCTACAGATGCAAGTTAAGGACCCCAAGGTTGGTTTGTTTCCATTCGCACAAGGAACAACCGCCGGCACGGCGAACGTCGAGTTCGATCAGCAGGCATCGGTCATGCTGCAAGTGCGAGGAAATATGGGGACACTCAACATCACATCATTCGATACCGTGACTCGCCGGATTTCCGCGACCTTCTCGTTCTCCGGGACGGATACCCGTACCGGCCGTACTGTTTCAACGACAAACGGCAGTATCAATAACCTTCAGTGGTTCATCCCCTAATGACGTCTTAGCCGATTTCAATATCGAATGCATCGAGCAATCCCAGCACTTCGGGCAGATCGAAGTGGGCACCCTTGATCGTGTTAATGCGCGGATCGACGGAATAGCCGCGTGCCGTGCGGAAGTCGGCCTTCGTGAGGTTGGTATTTCGAAACGTGCAGTCTTCGAAGCTTGAATTCTCAAAGTTCGCTTCTGTCAAATCGGCGTCCGCAAAATCGACGAATTGTAGCGTACAGCCGTTGATCTTGATCTTCTTGAGTTTAAGCTCTGCGAACGAAGAATATCGAATCAGACAGTTTGTAAATGAGAGCAAAAGCAACTCCCGCTTGGCTGTGAAGAAATTGATGCCCTCGATCTTCGAATTGACGAAGTGTGCCTGAATAACGGCGCCATCAACTTTCACAGAACTCAATGTAGAACCTTCGAATGTGCAGCCGATGAATTTCGCATCGCGGGCATCGGTGCCGATGAGTTCGCATTGCCTGAAGGTCGCGCCTTCAAATTCGTTGCCGCGTATGTCTTCGAATTCCTGCTTCTCGTAGAGTCTCATATTTCGGTTTCTTTGCGGATGCTCATATAATAGATAAGAACACACATTTGGATGCATTGAATGTAAAATCGCAGTATATTTGCACCATGTTGTTTCGTCTTAATCCATTACGCATCCTCTTGGTCATGTCCTTGGGAGGCATGATGGCCTGTTCATCCAACCCATCCGCACCGGGAGGGTCTGGTGGTGCATCGAAGGCCGATACTACGCGACGCGCTCTCAAGATCTTGCCCGATTCATCAACGGCGACAATCCGCACGCTCGCACACTTTACCCTCTCGTCAAGTCCATCGCTGCCGAAGCGCTATTCGATTGCATGGAGCTTCGATTTGGCGCAAGTTGTCCGCACCAACACCGATTCCGTCTCCTATACGTTCACCACAGTGGGGAAGCATACGCTGCGCGCGGTCTATATCGATTCAACCGGCAGCAGGCGGGATTCTGCCACGAGCATTATCACGATCGTGGACACCGTATCGCCACTGTCAGGTGGGCTCGGCGCATTTAATATCACGGTCAATGGCGAAGCCTTCGATCGGGGTACGGTCCCGATGTTTTGTACCGCTACAGCCACCTTTTCCCATTTCCTCTTCAATGGCAGTCCCGGAGACCGGATGCAACTCGGCCTCGATTATTCGCGCACGCAGTATAACCTCACCGGAGATGTCCACTTGGCCTTTTGGGTCCGGTTGAACAACCTCATGCCATCGACCTATACGCTGACGACGTATGGCGACGATAATGGTGCATACGCTCAACTTATGAAGGACTCTAAAGAATTTTTTTCGCTGCCGGGCGGCTCGTTTACGATAACTTCATTCGATACGGTGCATAATACAATTTCTGGCACGTATTCGATGGTGCTCCAGGATGCGGGCGGTCTTAGCGTGTTCGATACGGTCAAGGGGTCATTCACCAATGTCTGTTTTAACGTCGGATTGTTTGGTCAGGGACTATATACCGCGAACGCCGGTCCTCTAACCATTCAGCAGGATGGTCCCAAAAACTTTTTCATATCAGAGTACATCCCTCCTGTCGATCGACTCCAGCTTGAGAGCGTTCAAAATGATTCGTCGCGGCAAGTTCTTAGAATTTGGATCACCTCCCCGCGAGTCGGCACGTTCCCAGTCGCCTGGCCTCCTCGGCCAGGCACAGCCTACTTTGAGTACAGCGCAGGTCTTGATTTTTACTCGACCATGAGTGGCGGACCTGGCTCCGTCACGATTACTGCATTCGATACTGTGACCCGCCGCGTTTCCGGGACGTTCTACGTTACAACTCATATGCAGACCGGCGGAAAGAAGATGGACGTGACGAACGGTGTCATCGACAACGTCATGTGGGGACGCGATTAACGGACTTCGCCTTGCGGCGCAACCACGAAAGCTCCTGCCTCGCTGCTCGCAGGAATCCCTCGAACACCGTCCGGATTGGTCTGCCGCGCGTGAAGGCACATGCGATCGAGTACAGCGTGCGTACGGAGAATCTCGGCTCGTTCGCGATCGCATAGATCGGCTCCCAGCTCTCGGGCTCGAACTTTGCCTTGAAGAATTCCAGGCCCTCGAAATCATAGAATCGCTTGCCGTGAGCGCGAGCCCAGCGAAGTAAGAAACGAATGAAAGCGGGCGGAGCCTCCGGCAGATATCCACCAAAGGGAATGAGCGGCGAAAGTCCGAGTGTCAAGTAGTCGAACCCATCCTCGGCGAGTTGTTCGGCTGCGGTGTGCAGCATCAACTCGACCGTCCCGTTCGGAGCGTTTGGCGAACGGACGAACTGCTCGACGAGCCAGCCATTGCGCTCGGGTACCGGCGAGATATTCAGGAAACCAAGCAACTCCGTGCCGCGAAAGGCAACGAAGAGTCGGCGATCAGAGAGATTCGAGAGCGTTTCCGGCTCCACGAGGAAATGGAGGCTGGGAAGCCCACGCGTTTCGAGCCAATCGTGCAGGAGCGCATGCAGACCAGGATGGTCGGTTGCCTTGTCTGCGTTCCATCGCTCGACTATCACGCCCTTATTCCACGCGCGGTGCAACTGTGTGCGGAGCGAGCGCTTCTCCTCCATCTCGCGCGCCAACTCCGCCGGTCGCCAAACCGGCTGGGCACCCAGGAGCAACACCGAATAGCCGGGCTTGCTGGCGATCTCGCGTTCAAGCCGCGCTTCGCTTGCGAAGTAGCAAACGCGAAGTCCATGCGAGCGGGCATCGGCTTCGAATTCTTGCACGACATCGTTAATTACGTCATCGGCACAGACCGGTGCGCCGCCAACGATCCGTGTGCCCGAGAATTGGACGTACCCGACGACAGCCACATGCCGCTCGCTGAACCAATACTCAAAGCCCGGATTCAGCAGTTGGTAGCAGGTCGAATTCCATCCAAAGCGGAGGATGAGTTCGCGGACTCGGGGCTTATGGCTCTCACCACTATCGGTAATCACGGATTACCTATTCGTTGACGAAGCTCCGCGTCACAAGTTCGCCGTCGGCCATCGCGCTCACGCATATTGCTTCTGCTACGGAACCTTGAATCCGAGAACGGGCGATGGAGTTTGGTTGAGAGACGTGAGAACGTACTTGCGAGTTGCTGGATCGTAATAATCATTTGGTGGGCTCGCTCCAACGATGGGTGCGCCATAAACTGCTATGTAAACAGAATCACCTGATTGAAACCCTTCGCTCTTGATTGTCAGAAGGTCGATTGGCTCCCAAAAGGTCATGGAAGTTGTATCGTACAAGTTTTGGGCCCCTGGATAGTAATGGTAGTAATACGCAGAGTAGTGTCCCAAACTCGAAGAGACGTCTGATGAGTGCGAGATGTATACGGCTATTCCGCCCATGGTAATAGGCGTGCTTCCCCCATATCCTCCTCGCAAGATGAGATAGCTGTGGCCGTACCCCATGATTGTTGTATCCACCACGTATGCGGAGTGAAGGCTCAGTACCAATTCCGGTTGTTTATAAAGTGTTGGATTCCTGTAATACGGATCCTGTGGTCCGTTCAGGTAAATCGTCGAATTGCCACCCCCCTCGATCATTTTTCCAATCCATCGAACCTCTCCGTACCCGTTTTTGGAAAATCGGACGTTGTAGGTGCCTTCCGGTACTCCATTAAGTTGGAATATTCCGCTATCATTCGTGATGGTAGAGATCGCAGTGCCTTCGAAAGAGATTTGCACGCCGCTGTAGGGCGGCGTGTACGAATCATAGGCATTAGCCAGCGAAACGATACCCTTGACCGTCGCCATCCCCGTATCCGGCGCCAGCGTTTGAGTCCGGCACGAGAGGAAGCTGAGAGCCGCGAATGCCGAAAGGACCACCAGGAATGACTTCATTGGGTGTTTCCAGATTGGTTAAGTTGTAATAAGAACCTCAGATAATTCGGAAAGTTACACCCTCAAGAAATCTTATGTCCGCAACCCTCATAAAGGGGACTCTTACCCCCATATTTTGTGTTCTCTCAACAGCCAAAAATCGCTGTTTTTAGGTGCATTTCGAGCGATTTTGGCGTTCATATTGGGCACCTCGGAGTAGAGCGCAACCATCGTTGCGCGCAGCCCCTGATCCGAGGGATTCAAATACGGTTATTCACGGATTTTTGACCGGTTTCAAACCCGGTCTATACCCCATTTTTGATGGCAAATCATCAGCAAGAATACGGCGCCGAAGATATTCAGGTACTTAAAGGTCTCGAGGCCGTTCGCCGCCGGCCGGCAATGTACATCGGCGATGTCTCCTCACGCGGGCTGCATCATCTCGTCTATGAGGTTGTCGACAACTCGATCGATGAGGTCTTGGCTGGCTACGCGAGCGAGATCAATATTATCCTCAAGGAGGACGGCTCGATCGAAGTCGCCGATAATGGACGTGGTATTCCGACCGGGATGCACGCGGGCGAAGGCGTTAGCGCGCTTCAAGTTGTCATGACCGTGCTGCATGCCGGAGGTAAGTTCGATAAGGGTGCGTACAAAGTTTCTGGAGGTTTGCATGGCGTTGGTGCGTCAGTTGTGAACGCGCTCTCGGAATGGTGCGAAGTTGAGGTCCATCAGGATGGGAAGATCCATTACCAGAAGTACGAGCGCGGCGAGCCATTGGCCGATGTGACGGTCATCGGTAAGACGAAGAAGACTGGTACGGTCACCCGCTGGAAGCCGGACGCGGATATATTCAAACAGTCCATCACTATGCGAATGGACGTTCTGCGCGAGCGCATGATGGAGTTGTCGTTTCTCAATCCGCAAGTTACGATCACACTTAAGGACGAGCGAACGAAAGAAGATGAGACGTTTCATGCGAAGGGTGGTATCCGCGACTTCGTGAAGCATGTCGATCGCACGCGTATTTCGCTGCACAAGCCGGTCTTTATCGAAGGCGAGCGCGATGCAACACCGGTCGAGATTTGCTTCGAATACAATGATGGCTTCAACGAGAACCTGTTCTCGTACGTGAACAACATCAACACACATGAGGGCGGCTCGCACGTCGCGGGATTCAAAGCAGCGCTGACGCGCACGATGAATAACTATGCGACGAAGAACAATCTTGTCAAGTCAGATAAGATTTCGCTCACCGGCGATGACTTCCGCGAGGGACTGACCGTCATCATATCGGTCAAGGTACCCGAGCCGCAGTTCGAAGGCCAGACGAAGACGAAGCTCGGCAACTCGGAAGTGAAGGGCATCGTCGAGGGCATCATGAACGAGCAGCTCGCTCAGTTCCTCGAAGAGAATCCGCCGATCGGCAAGCGGATCATCGAGAAGGTGCTCCGCGCTGCAGAGGCGCGCGAAGCGGCCCGCAAAGCTCGTGACATCGTGCGCCGCAAGAACGCACTCGAAAACTCCGCACTTCCCGGTAAGCTCGCCGATTGCTCGATCAACGATCCGGAGCATTGCGAGATCTATCTGGTTGAGGGAGATTCCGCCGGTGGCTCCGCTAAGCAGGGCCGCGACCGGCGCTTCCAGGCGATTCTCCCGCTCAAGGGAAAAATTCTGAACGTGCAAAAGGCGCGCTTGCACAAGATGCTCGAGAACGAGGAGATTCGCAACATCTTCACGGCGCTTGGCGTCGGCATTGGCGAACAGCAGGATCTCACCAAGCTGCGATATGGCAAAGTCATCCTCATGGCTGATGCCGACGTCGATGGCGCGCACATTCGCACGCTGATCCTCACGTTGTTTTACAATCACATGAAGGACCTGATCGAAGCAGGTCACATCTACATTGCGCAACCGCCGCTTTACAAAGTCAAGAAGGGCAAGCAGGAGCACTATGCCTACAATGACGAAGAGCGCGACGAAATCCTGAAGCGCCTGCGAACTGGCAAAAAAGAAGAGGACGAGATCGTTGAGATTGTCGAAGAAGTTGCCGTAAATGGTGAAGCAACCACGGCACAGATGATGGACGGCGTGGCAACGAAGGGCACCGTAATCAGCCGCTTCAAAGGCTTAGGCGAGATGAATCCCGAGCAGCTTTGGTCCACGACGATGAACCCCGAGACGCGCACGCTGCTGCAAGTCCGCATCGAAGATGCCTACGCCGCCGCGAACATGTTCGAAACCCTCATGGGCGATGCCGTCGAACCCCGCCGCGAGTTTATCGAAAAGAACGCGACCTATGTGAGGAATTTGGATGTGTGATGAAGCTGCCGAATGTGGAGCGGGCAGTTGTTGCCGACTCAAAGCTAACAGAGTATCTCCTTTCAACCACTCATGCCGAAGGTAAGGAGAAGGCTGTTGTATTCTTTTCCCGTGGATTTAGCGTCGAACGCCTGGATGAGTTGAGACAAGCACTCCTTCAAGTAGCACAGGAAAATCCCGTGACTCAATCATCCGAAACCGTACACGGGATGAAATTTGTCGTGGAAGGGCGACTTCGGACTCCCAACGGGTTGCCACTGTCTTTGAGGACCATCTGGATGATCGACCGTGGTGGAACCATACCACGCCTAATCTCGGCTTATCCTTTATAATAGGGACCATTGAAGATGATTAAAGAACATGATCTTGTCGTTCTCGAGCATGACATCGACGATCTGGGACTTGCGCGCGGTGATATTGGCACGGTAGTCGGGGTTTATGCTGATGGGAAGGCATTTGAAGTAGAATTTATGACCGCCGGAGGCAAGACCATCGATGTGCTGACACTGGAACGAGCGGATGTTCGGCCGTTTACCGGACATGAGATTCTGCACACGCGTGAGATGGAAGCAGTGTCGTAGCGCACTACCTGGTTTTGTCTGCCGATTCTTACCATGAATCCCACAAATCCCAGTTCTCTCTTCCGCCGCGAGTGGCCGACTGCCCTGGTCGTTCTTTTGCCGTTTGTTGTCTTCGTAATCATCTGGCCATCACTTCCGGCACAAGTGCCGATGCACGTCGACTCGCACGGGATTGTGAACCGTTACGGCATTCCTATAGAGTTGCTGATCCTGCCCGGCATCAACCTGCTCGTTGCGATTCTGCTTTACTTCATTCCGCGCATCGATCCGAAGCAAGCGAACATCGCGGCTTCCTTGCCGGCCTATCGCTGGATACGGTTCGCAATTGCCGCGTTTCTTACGTGTGTGTTTGGTCGCATGCTCGCGACGACGCTGAATCCGACGTTCGATGCGATGCCATTCATCGGGATTGGTCTGCTGGTGCTCTTTTGTATGCTGGGCTTCTTGATGCCGAAGTTGAAGCAGAATTATCTTATAGGCATTCGCTTACCTTGGACGCTCGATAGTGAAGAGAACTGGCGGCGGACGCATGCCTTCGCAGGTAAGTGGTGGGTACGTGGATCTTTGTTGGGAATTGTTCTCTCGCTCGTGTTTCAATCCATTAGCTTCTTCATCGCATTTGGTACATTGATTGTGCTTGTCATTAGCACGGTGATATATTCGTATCGACTCTTTCGGCGGGAGACTCAACACGTTAGCTGACTTTGCGTAGATACCAAATCGGACTTCCGAATCCAATATGAACGCTGCCACTTTCAGGGATAAACCTCGATAATTCAGAGCCCATCCAATCGGTAATCGATTCAAGCGGCTCGCCTCGCTCCATCGCGGCGCTGATGTTGCTCTGTGTGAGCAGGTAGGCTGTCAATGATTCTTTAGTAAACTCCGGCCATTCCTCGTGCATCGATTTATGCACGAAGTCAAAACCCTCCGCATTCGCGTCCTCAGGTGTGAATTGGACTCTTGGTCGTGGAGGTGTCGGAAAACGAGATAGATATTCTGCAAACCAAGGCTGAAAGTCAGGTTTTTCCTGCATCATCGCGGAGAAGTAGTTATCGTACACAACGATCCAGCCACGGCTCTTGAGTACCCGTCTTGCTTCGCTGAAGAATTTCGCTCGATCGAGCCAGTGAAACGACTGCGCAAGTGTAATGAGATCGAACGAGTTATCCTCGAACGGAATGGCCTCGCCCGGAGCTTGCGCGAAAGCAAGGTGTGGTGCCGTGGGCACGTGGCGCAACATTTCAGGTGAGGTGTCAATCCCTCGAACCTGTGAAGCGACTTGCTGAAGGGCTCGTGAAGAGAGGCCTGTTCCGCATCCCACATCCAGCGCATTGTTGAAGGGAACATGATCCTTCAGAAACTCTGCAACTTGTGCGACAACGGATGGATGGAAATACGGCCTGCCCTTGGCGTAGAAATCGGCGGCAACTTCTGATGACCAGTAGCTCATGACCACAAATATACGATTCAGCCAGTAGCAAAAATAAAAACCCCTCTTCGAATGGAAGAGGGGTTTTGAAATTCAGCGCGTTCGCTTAATTCCTTCGGTCGCGGAATCCGCCGCCACCTCCATTGCGCCGGTCGCCGCCGCGATCTCCGCCGCCACGACGATCGCCGCCACCGCGTCGGTCGCCGTAACCACCGCGGTCGCCGCCGCCTTCGCGGCGCTCACGTGGACGCTCCTCGTAGCCTTCCGGTACCGGAAGCAACGCCTTGCGCGACAGCGAGAACTTGCCGTCGGGCTTGACAGCGATGAGCTTTACGTCAAAGACATCACCCACCTGGATGACATCCGAGACGTTCTCGACGCGCTGGTAATCGATCTCCGAAATATGGAGCAAGCCTTCCTTCTTGGGAAGGAATTCGACGATCGCACCCAGTCCTTCGCGGACCTGGGTGACGCGACCGGAGTAGGTCCCGCCTTCTTCCGGCTCCGCGACGAGCGCCATAATAAACTGCTTTGCGCGATCCGACGCCTCGCCCGAAAGCGCAGCGATCGTGACCGTTCCATCTTCCTCGATGTTGATCTCGACGCCAGCATCGGCCTGAATCTGGCGGATCGTCTTGCCACCAGGTCCGATGACGAGTCCGATACAATCGACCGGCACCTTGACTGTCGTGAGACGCGGCGCGTATTGCGAGAGCTCGGATTTCGGTCCCGAGAGAGCCTCCGCCATCTTGCCGAGAATGTGCAAGCGGCCATCGCGCGCTTGCATCAGCGCCTTCTCGAGCAGATCGAAGTCGATGCCCTTGATCTTCATATCCATCTGGCAGGCGGTGATACCATCACGCGTGCCGCAGACTTTGAAGTCCATGTCGCCAAGATGATCCTCGTTACCGAGAATGTCCGAAAGGATCGCGACGCGATCACCTTCCTTGATGAGGCCCATCGCAATGCCGCTCACGGGCTTCTTCAGCGGTACACCAGCATCGAAGAGTGCCAGCGTGCCGGCGCAAACCGTCGCCATGGAACTCGATCCGTTGCTTTCGAGAATATCGCTCACGATACGGAGCGTATATGGAAATTCTTCGACGGTCGGAAGCAGCAACTTGATCGCGCGCTCGGCGAGATTGCCGTGGCCGATTTCGCGGCGACCGGTTCCGCTGTAACGTCCAACCTCACCGACGGAATACGGCGGGAAATTGTAATGCAGCATGAACCGCTTGGTCGTCTCGGGGAAGAGACCCTCGATGTTCTGCTCGTCGCGCTTGGTGCCAAGCGTGCAGCTTGTCAGCGATTGCGTCTCACCGCGTTGGAAGACAGCAGAGCCATGCACGCGTGGCAGAACGGCAACTTCGCACTCGATCGGACGAATTTGCGTGGAGTTACGTCCATCGAGACGATGGTTGTTATCCAGGATCATATTACGCATCTCACGCTTCTCGATGTCATACAGGATATGATCGACATCGCCGCGGATGTGCTCGAACTGCAACTCGCCGACAGTCTCGGTGAGTGCCTTGCGTGTTGCGTCACGGGCCGAGTGCGTTTGCAGTGAGCGTTCTTCCTTTGCGAGCACAGTCTTGGCAAGCTCGCGCAGCTTTGGCGCGGCAAGGGCTTCGACCTGCGCGATGAGCGCCGGGTCCATGATGTGCTCGTCCTTGATGCGCTTCGGCTTTGCGAGGCCACACTCTTTGACGATGCGCTCCTGACCGATGCAGAGTTCACGAACGGCGTTCGAGCCGGCGCGGAGCGCTTCGATAAACTCGGTCTCGCTGATCTCGTGCGACTCGCCTTCAACCATCAGGATCGAATCCTTCGTCCCGGCGACGACGAACTCGTAGTCAGCCGTTTGAAGTTCGGTGTAGGTCGGATCGATGATGATCTGGCCGTTGACGCGTGCAATGCGTACTTCCGCGACCGGCTCTTCGAATGGAATGTCGGAGATGAGCAGCGCAAGCGAGGCCGCAGTTGCGGTGATCGTGTCGGCATCGTGCTCCTGATCGGAACAGAAGATGGTCGCGACGATCTGCGTCTCGACGCGCCAGTCCTTCGGGAACATCGGGCGGATCGGACGATCGATCTGACGGGCGGAGAGAATTTCTTTCTCGGTTGGGCGGGCTTCGCGCTTGAAGTAGCCTCCCGGAATCTTGCCGGCGGCAGCCGCGCGCTCGCGGAATTCTACCTGCAGCGGCATAAAGTCAATGCCTTCTTTTTCCTTTTCGGCGGCGACTGCGTTGACCAGCGACATCGTGTCGCCGAGACGGACCATCACGGATCCGTTCGATTGCTTGGCATACCGGCCTACATCGAACTGCATCGATTTGCCGTTGCCGTACTGTACGTCGTATTTCATTATAGTGGATAGTGTATAGTGGAAAGTGGATAGTGTGCAGGGCCGTTCATGCGGCCATGCCACAAAGAAGATAGCAGACGAGTAGAACTATCCACTCTCCACTATCAACTATCCACTATTTCCGGATTTCGAGCTGCTGGATCAGCGCGCGGTATTTGTTCACGTCCTTCTTCGCAAGATAGTCCAACAAGCTGCGGCGCTTGCCGACCATCTTGAGCAGACCGCGACGACTGTGGTGGTCCTTTGGATTCTTTTCGAAGTGAGGGGTGAGCGAATTGATGTTGGCGGTGAGAATCGCGATCTGGACTTCCGCGCTCCCGGTGTCGTTTGGCGCTTTGCCAAACTTGGCAGCAGACTGCTGCGTGATCTCTTTGGTAACTGGCATTATAAGTAATGTCGTATAGCGCCGTGAAATTGAACATCTGCCCGGAACCTCGCGCTATCAAAGCCGCCGGACAGCTTGCTCCTCGTTGGAGCTGTTATGTAAACTTTTTGAACTGGCGGGAAACGGGGGATTGGGCGCAATAATTCCAGTGTAGCGCATGCTTTAGCTTGCGCGCAGAAGCGCACAGGACTACGCAAACGGATTCCGAACGGTCATCCGATTGCGGATGCGCATGCCATTCTGCATGTCTTCGGAGTAGAGTCGAGGAAGATCAAATCGTACGGTCGTATATCTCTTCGCGCGTCAAGGGTGTGAACTCATCGACGGGAACGGGATGATTGATCATACGATCGACAAGGCGGGTGCGGCGCTTACCAACGGAGAGCGATACATGCACCGTCTCGCCCTTCACAAGCTCGCGCTTATACTCAGCGGGGATGCGGATGATGCCATCGCCCTCTACCGTGCCTTCAAAATCAATGCGGTCCATAGTGATTCCATAACACGAGCGAGACCACATTCGTTGAAGGCGCCCGAACTCCCGGTAGCACCACCCTGTTCGTTTGCCAGCGTTGCAATGAGCAATTAGGGATGACCTATCATGCTATTGGTGGCATGGCTGAGGCTCCAAAGACCCGCCAGCCCCCGCGCCGATGTGACCCGGGGCGCGAGTTCGGCCCACGCGAACACTGAGAAGTTTCACTCTTCGCTATTCCCTAAGCTGGAATCACTTTGCTGCAAGCGGCTGTTCGCTTAAGCGAACAGCCGCTTGCATGTGCTTCTGCTACCATTGGAACTCTATTACGTTTGGCAAAGCCAAACGTAATAGAGTTCCAATGGTTTATGTCCTTTAGATCCACTCAAAGGTCCACCTCACAACTCGGCCAAAATAACGGTCCAACTTCTCGGGAATTCGATTGCCGGGATTGAAGTTTCCTGTTCGTATTCGGCTAATCTTGCTAATTTATGAGGATTATAACTTATTATGAAGTCGGCCAATAAGTCGGCCAATAAGTCGGCCAATAAGTCGGCCAAAAGTGCCAAGCTAAATGGGAAATCAGTGGCCCGGAAGGCTGTGATGCCCATGTACAGCGGAATCTCTCAAATGGAGCCGATGTGGCCCGCCCGCCCAAGTCTCGAAGAGAAAGCGGTTGAACTCCTCAAACGATCGCAACAGCTTTCGGGCAAACTCCATCCCATCACCCAGCGTCAGACCTCTCAGCTCCTTCGGCTGATGAATAGCTATTATTCCAATCTCATCGAGGGAAATGTCACGCATCCATTGGACCTCGAGCGCGCACAAAAGAACGATTACTCTGCGGAGCCTCGCAAGAAGGCGTTGCAGATTGAAGGGCGAGCACATATCGAGGTGCAGGAACAGTTTGAGCGAGAGCTACGAGATTCTTCAGATGTCGATGTTGCGTCACCGGAGTTTCTCCTGAGCATGCACAAAAGCTTTTACGATAAGCTCCCGGAAGAATTCAAATTAGTCCGTGCGACTGCCGGCAACGTGCTGAAAGTCGTGCCAGGCAAATTTAGACGGGATGATGTGCAAGTCGGCAAGCATGTTCCGCCGCAGCACTCCTCGATCCCTCAGTTCATGGAGCGATTTCACGAAGTCTATTCTCCAACTCCTCTCGGCTCCGTGAAGAGAATTATCGCCGCTATTGCAGCACATCACCGACTCGCGTGGATCCATCCCTTCTTAGATGGGAATGGACGGGTTGTCAGGCTTTTTACGCACCTCTATTTTATGAGGGCAGATCTGGATAGTAATGGGCTGTGGTCGCTCTCCCGCGGTATTGCGCGGAAAAGGGAGGAATACTATAAAGCACTGGAGGCCGCAGATGCACCCCGTTACAACAATTATGATGGACGCGGCAATCTCTCGCAACGCGGACTGGATGACTTCGTCGATTTTTTGCTCGATGTTGCAATCGATCAAGTGAACTTTATGTCTGGTCTGCTCGAGACCAACGCGATGCTCGATCGTCTTACGCAATATGTCGAACTTCTTGCGTTGCAAGGAGTGCTCGACACGAGCGCGAAATATCTTCTTACGGAGATTTTCTTAAGAGGAGAACTTCCGCGAAGCGAGGTAGCCAGGCTGACTGGTACATCGGATCGCTCCGCAAGGAGAATTACGCAGGCTCTCACCAAACTGGAACTTGTCACTTCACTCACTCCGCTTGGCGCGCTTCGGCTAACTTTTCCGATCAAAGCAGTCCCGTATATCTTTCCCGCGCTCTATCCCGCTGGAAGCATCACGTAGAGACGAGCTACACCCTACTTGCCTCCACGCGCCCGAACTCCCGGTAGCACCACCCTGTTCGTTTGCTAGCGTTGCAATGAGCAACCATGGGCATGGCTGAGGCTCCAAAGACCCGCCAGCCCCGCGACGCTCGACCCTGAGCGCGAGTTACCCACACCTCACGATACCTCCACGATTTCCCAAATATCTCTGTCAATCGCACTTAAATGAGCTTCAAATCGCTCCTTGTGAACCGCGAAGCAAAGCAGATGCGTCGGACGCGAGAAACCTACGTAGAGCAACCTTGCGGTTTCATTCTGGTACGTTCCTTTGATCTTAGCACTGCCATTCAGGAAAGGTCCGGGGAGTCTGGATGACTCATACATTTTCTGGTAAAAGGACTCCATGTACAACGTTGCTGTGTGCGTGTGTCCCTTTACTGCGTGAACGTTTGACACTTCAATCCTAATGTCTCCCGATGGCTCGATGGCAACGTTTACATCTCGACTTTCGGAGGTATTCTCCCCAACCGATTGACTCGATGCTGAGTCTGCATTGACAAATGTGATCGCGTCCGCTTTCGTAAGAGTCTTGTCAAGCCAGCCCAACAGATTAGGAAGGAAGATGCGCAGGTCCCTCAGGGCCTCAGTAGTCTTCCCGTTTGCCACCGCACTGCACCATTGAAAGAGCTGAAAATTAAATTCGTCCGAATATTTTGTATCTCGCGTGAGGTCAAGTTGATTCAATTGGCGAAGAAAGCGCGCTTGCGTATAGTATCTATTGTTCTCATCGCGTATATCTTCAAGTCGTAACACCTTCAGAATGGCGTTGATGAGATGACTACGTATTGCTCTCACGCACTGACTTACCGGATCCATCGCATCGAAGTAAGCCCTAAGGCAATAATAATTTGAACCTGACTCTTGTTTGACACGCTTGAAATCAGCAAAGTATCTAGAGAGTGTCGTTTCCGTCTCTTTCTCTTTCGTCACCCAACAGATTGCATGGAACCCATTTGCTGTATTGGATGGAATAGCCCCGGAGTCGACATGCGTTCGGATAATTCGGATGTACTCATTAATCACGTGCGAAGGCTCGGTATAAACCAACAAGCAAGGCTTAATTGGCACACGAAGCTCCCGCCGCCCATCTATTGCTATAGGAGTGAGGGCGAATGGCTGCACGACTTTTGCGACTTGACTGCTCAAGCGATATGACCCTTTTAGGGAGAGTATTCGATCAGGCGCTCGATCCTGCCAAATCTCCCCGGTAAGCCCCTCGTATATCGCTTGGTTCTTGTCTCCGATCCTTTGATAAATGGGTTGATGAGGCCCCGAAGGTGCAAAAAGCGTCTCTAACAAGGTGTATTGGTGGGGATCCATATCTTGCATCTCATCAACGAAGACGTATGGGAATCGCTTTCTCACAATTGGGGTAAGCTCAGGGACAAGAATGAGATAATGCTTGGCAAGGATATAGGCGTAATCAAACGAAAGATAACCCTCGGCGAAAGTTTCTTGAGTAATCGCCAGCAGTGCATTAAATTTTGGATTGGTCTTCGACTTCAGGAGCGCTTTACCATCAATCCCATTCCTAAAGCATTCCTCGTTGTAGTCGTAACGAATATTTTTCACGTGCGCTTCGATCAACGCATTGCAGAGGCGCCTAACCTCTGGCTTATTCTCTCCGGCGATTTCTTTCGCGGTCGCAATGTGCATGCCATAGAACCACTTCCCGAGACTTCCGAAATCTTCGCGTTGTTGCACGAGACGGAAGTTCTTCCAAAGCCTCTCCGAAAAAGCTTCTGAATCGACACGGTCAAATCTAACTCCGAGACAGTTGTGTCCGTAGGGTATTGCAAGGAATTTATCTGTGAAGCTCTGTATTGTGCCGACGTAGTTAGGATACGCGAATAGCTTCGGACAGTGGATGCCAATTGCATTCTTGATCTCATCCACTGCTGCGTTTGTGTGCGAAAGTACCAGGACCCCAGATCCGTCATTCAGAGGCAGATGCTTCTCGATAATCAGCAGTTTGGCAAGGAGCGCTGTTGTCTTGCCACTTCCTGGAACGGCCTGAAGGTCTATGGTTTCAAAATTGCGAATGAAGGCCCGACGTTCATCATCGAACGTCATGCCGGCGGGCAACAGAATACCCTCGGCGTATTCGATGTCACCGTTAGTGACTACTAACGCGGCAGGCATACTTTATGGCATCGATGAGATAAGAAATATTAGTGTCGGTCTCGATATCAGTCTTCGCAACTGCCCCTTCATCCAGGAGCTTGGCGAAATGCTGGGCAATGATAGTCTTCGAAATCTTGCCCCTGGCCAATTCCAGCACCTTGGCTTCTCCCAAAATTTGAGAATAGATCGAACTGGCTATCTCAGCTTCACTCTTACTCCAACCATTGAAGTGCACGTCTATATTCGTAATTGCCGTGACATATTCTGCCAATCCGGTCTCGCTCATTCCTTCATCCTCCTTTTTCTCACGCAATGCCTCCAAGATTGCCTTGTAGAATGTCCTTCGGAGTTTAGTCGATCTTGCAATACAGTACTCCAAGGTCCAATGCGGGGAGACGAATGTTTTTACTGGTACGCCATCGTACTTCGCCTTCTTGGTTGTTGTTTTACTTTCTGCGTCAGCACCTTCATCCTCAGGCATAATGTCGAGGTCGGTTACGACGGCCACAGGCATCTCCATGGGGGGAGGAGCCTGCCTTTGAAAGATGCTGGAATATCGCAAGAAGGCGAGGTTCCCGACATTAACGACGGAAACACCCTTCTTCGTAAGGTCGCAATCAATGGCCTTGGCGAGAGCCGGAATCAGAATTTCCTCTGCCCACCCTTCGACAAGGATGACTCCTTTCGCGAAAAATAGATTTGCTTTCGTTGCGTCGAGAAATCTCTCAAGAAATGTGTAGTCGGGGCTTTTGAGTCTGGTGCAACCATCCTTCATCGGAAAGACATTGTCGCCACTACACAAGATCAATTCTTTTAACTTGACCTTTGAACCAATATTCGGACTGTGCGTGGTGAGAATCAGTTGAGTACCGCTTATCTCTCGGAGTGCCGCAATGATACGCATTTGAGCCTGAGGATGAAGGTGAGCTTCGAGTTCTTCGATGAGGCCGAGGCGTAGCCCAGTCCAATCCTTCTTCTCAAGGTGAAGCAATTCAGAAGAAACAAAAAGTCGGTTCAGGGTGCCGAGCCCAGGGTTCAAGTCATTTTTCAAGCTCAACTCGAGCTTCTCAAGAATCTCCTTTACTTCCTTCTTCGAAGTTACATCAAAGTTAGATTCTTTCGATTCATCGTACATCTCACTGAGCAGACTATCGACTTTGTCCTTCAGCTTCTTACCTTCTTGATCCTGGGATGGCGCTTCGCTACCGTCAGTCCCAACGTCCACGCCTTCAAAATATCCAAGGATGGAATCATTGAATCTCTCGAAAAGACGGACCAAAAAATGAGTTGTTTCTTTGCCCTTAAAAGCCTCGTGGCTCGCAAGAATTTGTGACAGTCTTGAATTCCTCTTTGGGGTCAAGTCGCTCTCGGCATCGCGCAATGGCTTGAGGTAAGTGACTTTCAGGTATTCTTTTGCGCCGGCATCGAGAAGATAACACTCGTCATCGACGCCAGCCCTCACGTCAGATGGTAATATTCTTCCCTCCTCCAGTTTGCGCTGTACCTCGTAAACCAAGCGCAAGTATGGCACCTTCTCCTTAGACCCGGTCTCGGTAGTCTTCTCTTTCCATCCTAACCATTTAGTAAAGTTCTTTGCTTCGATGTCCTTAAAACCGTCGAACTCTAATTCTATTCTCAGCTTGGCGGAGTCATTGAAAAAATCCTCTCGCTCAATTCTCAACCACTCGTAGCTTTGCGTCTTGAGCGTGAGCTTAATTGCATCAATGATAGCTGATTTCCCCGAGTCGTTCTCACCGATCAGAACATTGAGCCCATTCGAGAAGTCGAGACTCAAGTGGGGGTTCCGAAGATCGAGCGTTGACTCTTGACCCGCGCGTCCGTACTTTCGGAAATTCCAGAGCTTAATATTAGAGAGGTACATGATTCTCCTTTCGTACAGTCATAGCAAACTTACGGCAAAAAGCTGCGCATGCAGGAATTTCTGGAGCGTAGAAGCGGGCACTTCCCCACGCACGGCGGGAGTGCGGGTGTGTTGGGCGGGTGGTGGTGGAGCGCCCGGCGCGGCGGGGTGGCGCTTCACGGCGCTTCCGCGCCGCGCTACACAGCGCCGCCTCTCCGAGGCGGGGACCGGCGGGAGCTTGTCGATTGGTCCCAACGATTATTTGCAGAATTCATCGAAAATATGCGATGCCGGATGGGTCGAACAACGTTGTAATAGATGGAAGGGGGGCTCTTCCGTAATGATGAATGTGATGTGAAAGAATAATAAGCTTATACACAAAATGAGCTAAAGTATATAATTAGATGATGTCATTGCAACACCTGGACCCTCGAACCTTGTTATATATGGGGTGAAGGGGGGCCTCTCGATTTGTAGTGTTTGTTTCAGTGGGACATTCGCCCGTTACTGGGGTCCAGTCAATTGAAACAGACCGAATCGGGATTCTACCTTTCGTTTGGAGTTCATTGACAATTGAAATTTGGGGCAAGCTGAAGCATGCTCCACACCGAGACCTGAAACAAACGAGCAATTTTTCACGTCCATAGACGTCAATCACCATAACAATGACAGCGGAACTGACGCTTAGCGATATCAAGGGACTGGGTAAGGCTGAGGGCTCGAAACGGCTCGAGGCTGCCCGGCAGTCGCTCGTCCGATTTGTGTCATCACGCGTGCGAGATCTCGAAACTGCCGAGGACATCGTGCAGGACGTGTTCCTGAGCCTTCTGCGCTCATCGAACGCGGTCGGGAGTCCGGACATGATCATCGAGGACGCCGGCGCCTGGCTTGCCAGGGCTGCGCGAAACCGGATCATCGACTGGTACCGCAAGCACAAAACCGAGCGGATTACACCGGAGATCGAGCGGACGGCGCGATCGACGAGCAATGCGCTGAGCGATCTCGCAGCGAGCGACGCCTACGAAGCGTTTATCGATGCGCTGGCCGAGATGCCGGCGAAGCAACGCGAGATCTTCGTGATGAACGAGATGGAAGGCGTCAGTTTCCGCGAAATTTCCGAAGCGACTGGAGAAAATCTGAACACGCTCTTGGCGCGGAAGCACCGGGCTGTTCAGTTTCTTCGGAAGCGGCTGGCGAAGTATCAGTTGGAATTCGATGAGGGTTAACCACCCCGCATCATAGTCGATGCACCCGCCTTGAAGGGGCAGGGTAGTCTATCCAAAATGGTGAGGTAATAATGTTTATATTCGCACTTGCGATTCTCGGGCTGCTCGCGATGCTGCTTTGGAATGCGCTCATTCCAGATCTCTTTCATGGTCCATTCCTGAACTACTGGCAGGCGGTTGGACTGGTTGTGCTGTCCCGTGTGCTAGTTGGAATTCGCGGTCCGCGTCGTGGTTGGTGGAAGCCGTGGCACAAGCGGCATTGGAAGGGTTCGGACAAGAACTGGAACTGGGGATGGGACTGCGGCCCAAGTTGCGGACCATCATCACATGACTGGCGCAAGTGGGCGAAGATGTCGCCCGAGGAACGTCAGCAAGCCAAAGAAGAGTGGAAGCGCAACAAAACCGAGTGGAAGCAAGAGTTCAGAATTCGATTCGGTGAAGATAAGCCTGAAGGCGGCTCACCAGGAGTATAGCAGTCTGGGTATCATTTTCGCGCAATGCATGACAGCCGGACTTTCTATCGCCCGCATGCGTTGAGGGTCCAATGCAATTCATAGACGAAGCGAAAATTCGAATCGGAGCCGGTAAGGGTGGCGATGGTGTCATCTCCTGGCGTCGGGAGAAATATGTGCCTAAGGGCGGTCCCGATGGCGGCAATGGCGGCAAGGGTGGGGACGTATATTTCGAGGCCGATCCACAATTTTCGACGCTTCTCGACTTCCGATATAAGCGGGAGCATGAAGCTGAAGATGGTGCCAAGGGAGGCGGTAGCAATTGCACGGGCCGCAATGGCGAGGACCTTGTGCTACGCATGCCAGTCGGGACAATAGCCCGCGAAGCTGGTACCGATCGGGTGCTTGCTGATCTGACTGAGTCTCATCAACGCATACTCGTTGCGAAAGGCGGCAAAGGCGGAATGGGGAACTGGGCGTTCAAATCGCCGACGAACCAAGCACCGCGCAAACAGACCAACGGAAAGCCGGGTGAGGCTCTTGAGGTCGAACTCGAGCTGAAATTGTTAGCAGACGTTGCCTTGGTGGGCTTCCCGAATGCTGGAAAGTCCACGCTGATTTCACGCATTTCGGCAGCGCGGCCAAAGATCGCGGACTATCCTTTCACAACGCTGGTGCCGAATTTGGGCATTGTTAGAGCGCCGGAAGAGCATAAGTCTTTCGTCATGGCGGATATTCCCGGCCTGATTGAAGGCGCGAGCGAAGGCAAAGGCCTCGGCATGCAATTCCTGCGTCACATCGAGCGGAGCCGCGTCCTGCTGTTTCTGCTGGACGGGATGTCTTCGGAGCACGATCCGAAGACCGCCTACAAAATCCTGCGGAATGAGTTGAAGCGTTATGATCCTCTGCTCCTGAAAAGGCCATCAATCATCGCCATCACCAAGGGCGATGCAATTGGTGAAGATGAGCATGAAACGCTCGCGCGTGCTCCAATAGACAAGCGGAAACCACTTGTCATTAGCGCCGTTACGGGCTTTAATATTGATGTACTGATCCGGAAGCTTTGGAACCTGCTTCAGCAGGAATCTTAGCGGAGAACGATCGCCGATAGTACGACGAGGGCACTCAGCAGGGATACAACTTCAACGAATACGCGGGCAATAGATACTTCGGGGCGTCCAAACATGGCTTATTTCTCTTAATTGTGGCAAACTAACTGTCTTCAAATGGGAAGGAGCTGGCAAAAGCCCACATTCCCTGGTAACTAAACTAAGGAGACACAATTGTCTCAGCACTAAAATACATGAGTCACCTATGAAACGCAAGAGCTCAAACACAAAAAACAGATTGCATTTAGAAAATAGGTGATTTAGGTTAATCGGTGCTTGTTGAGCCGTCTCATTTTGATACACTATTTTGCAGATTTGGGATTAGACGTCTATCGCATCAATCTGCCCTCGTGAAAGATATTGAGAAGAAACCTTCGGAGATGTCCACGTATTAGTACAGTTGTATGGCTCACATTCTGATAATCGACGACGAGGCTGGAATTCGCGATACTCTCGCGATGATCTTCGAGTATGAGCATCACCAAGTTTCGACTGCCGAGAGCGGCATCGAAGGGCTGAAATTTGCCCAGAATTCCGATACGCCGATCGACTGCATTCTCTTGGATGTCAAAATGCCTGGCATGGATGGCATTGAGTGCCTGGAGAAACTGAAAGAAATCAGGCCCGATGTGCCGGTTATCATGATCTCTGGTCATGGAAATATTGAGACGGCTGTCGAAGCGACTAAACTTGGCGCATTCGATTTCCTCGAAAAACCACCGGATCGTCAGCGCTTGCTCTTGCTCGTTCGAAACGCGACCGAGAAGAAGCAACTTGTTAGTGAGAATCGCGTCATGCGCGAACGCCTCAAGGGCAAGGAGCGCATGCTGGGCACCTCACAGGCGATGCGGAACATTCGGGCAATCATCGAGCGTGTCGCCCCGACAGATGCGAGGGTACTTGTCACGGGAGAAAACGGTACGGGTAAGGAGCTTGTCGCAAGAGCCATCCATCGTGCATCCAAGCGAGTGGACAAGCCGTTCGTCGAGGTGAACTGTGCGGCAATTCCGAAGGATTTGATCGAGAGTGAGTTGTTCGGCCACGAGAAGGGATCGTTCACTGGGGCAGCAGCTCAGCGCATTGGAAAATTTGAGCAAGCCGATCTCGGAACATTGTTCCTGGACGAGATCGGCGATATGTCGATGGACGCCCAAGCCAAGATGCTTCGCGTCATTGAAGAAGGCAGATTAGAACGTGTTGGCAGTTCCTCAAGCCGCCCAATACCTGTAAACGTCCGGATCCTCGCGGCAACGAATAAGAACTTGCCAGAAGAAATTCGGCAAGGCCGCTTTCGTGAAGATTTATATCATCGCCTGAATGTCATTCCAATACATGTTCCACCATTGCGGGAGCGGCGCGAAGATATTCCGCTGCTCGTCCGTGCGTTCGGTGAAGAATTTACCGGAGAGATGCCGCGAAAATCTGTCCGTTTCGATGAGGGCGCCATGCGGTTACTCACACAACTCCCATTCAGCGGCAATATTCGTGAGCTGCGCAATATCGTCGAACGGATTGTGATCCTCGTCCCAGGCGATATCGTTCGTGTGGAAGATGTCGAGCGCCTTGGGCTAGCGTTCTCAATGTCCGAATACTCGGCAGATGGTCGTGAATCAGAATCGCAACGAGTCGACGCACCATCCAATGAATTAGAAAAGAGCGTAATTCTCACCCCAATCGACCGGCGGCGGATCGAATCGGTTGAGCGCGATTATGCCTTGATGGATGAGGACCATCCTCTTGATGGCGCGATGCAGGCTCCGACATTTCAGGAATTTAAAGATCGGGCGGAGAAAGTATTCATCGAGGAGAAGCTTCGCGAACATAATTATAACATCAGCCGAACGGCCGAAGCCCTTGACATCCAACGTTCGCATCTCTACACCAAAATGCGAAAATTCGGCCTGACAAAGGATAGCAAGGGCATTGAAACCGTAGCGCCGGATTTGAAAGATGTGAGCGATGTCGATCTTGAAGATGATGATATGTTGTAAGCGCAGCAGCCATCTGCTCAACAAAAAATCACGAACCTTCGCGCAGCCCTGTGCGTTGCGTTCCTGTTCTTTCAAAACAGTATTTGGTCCGCCCTGCGCGACTACCTCACTCTAAGCAAAACGAATGGGAGAATCACTAAAAGATAAGATGGAGCGTGCGCTTGCCGATGGGTTCGAGCGCGCACAAGATGATAAGGTCCGTGAACTGAACCGGCTTTCTCGAACTGGCAAGAAGATCACCCGTAAAGATTACAATACTCGCAATCTCGCCGATCTCTACCACGAGTTAGGCCTCGAATATCCAAGTGGAGTGGCACTTGGCGAGTATCAGAACAATTAGCGTTTCCGGCTTTCCTTATTCTGGTTGTTCGGGACGATACTTAACCCTTATTCGCTCGAACCAGTCGATGATTCTGCGGAAATAGGTGCGTTCTGGTTGCAGCAGAAGGTTATAATCGGCTGCACAGGCACTGAAATCTAATCGAACTGGCTTGATCTCCGCAAGCGGGACAATATCCATTTGATAGAGCTCATCCTCCGGGCAAACCTGTGTTACGTCGGCCGAGTCTATGGCATAGAGTCTGCCCTTAATAATCAGTTGTTGTAACGTATCGAAATCGGCTGGCTCCAGTTGAGCGAGTGCATTTATCGTGTGAAACTTTCCGTCCTTTCCACGCTTGGTGGTATGGACACCCATCATATGATTTGTGTCCATGAGGAGCATATCATAAGGCTTGTTCTCAAGTCCACTACCGCTAATCCGAAAGCTGAACTTAAACGGAGCCTTGGCAGCGGCAGTGCTTGTGCGTGATGTCTGGTCATTCGATGTCCGGGTCACGGTCTTGCTCGAGCATGAGACAAGAAAGCAAGCGGCAAGAAAGATCGCGATTCTCATTGTACGTTGCGAATGTTCCGAAGTGTCTCTGTTGCTGCTTCGATGGAAGCCGACGATTCACTAAATGCTTTTAGAATAAAGTGAGGCGCGTGTTCGCCTAAGGGTGCAAAATGCCGATCGAGATACGGATCTCCAAACAAAATAAGCCCGGCAAATCCTGGCCCGTGCTCCGCGAGCGTTGCGCCTATGCTGCGCATCATACGTGGGACGGACCATTCGGTTGCAGTAGAATCGATGTAACCGCGAGCCCGATGAAAGACGGCCAGCACCGTATCTTCATTCAATATTGGAATTTCGCCGGAACTGGCTACAACAGTCTTGATACTGTCAAAGAGGCTTCTTACACCTGCGATGAATTCTTCACTTCTTTGAATGGCTTTGGCTCCATTGTCGATCAAGACGATGAGCGATCTTGAACGCATTTCCGCTTTGCCAGTCAATTCGATTGCGCGGCGTGCTATTTCGGTCGCGAGCGATTTATTCTCGCTTTCCAGGTGGCTCAGTCGTTCGAGATTTGGTGCGGGATTGCCGGCAAATGTCTTCAGCGAACGGATCCGCGATATTCGTGCGAGGATATGTCCGCTCGTGATCCTTGCGTGATTCGTGGCTTGCAGTAATGCATCGAATGCAATTTCAGGTTCTGGTGGCATCAGGATGATGTCTGCCCCGGCGAGAAATGCTTTCACGGTGGCTTCGCCATCATCAAAAGAAGCTCTAATGGCACGCATCTCCAATGCGTCCGTAACAATGACCCCATCAAATCCAAGTCGATTACGGAGCAACTCCGTTGTCAGGAGTCTTGAAATGGTAGCGGGCAATTCGCATTCATTGGGTTGCGCACCAAGTACTCGTGCAAACTCTGGCGTCGCAAGATGACCTGTCATGATCGACTTGACCCCATGCTGGATCATTGATCTGAATGGTGGTAGCTCGATTTTCTCAAAGCGCGAAACACCATCCAGAATCACCGGTAACGCACGATGCGAATCCACGGATGTGTCACCATGGCCGGGAAAGTGCTTTGCTGTTGCATTCACGTGCTCGGATTGCAGACCAAGCATAAACGGAAGAGCGAACGTTGAGACTGTCTCGGGATTATCTCCGAATGAGCGCGTATTGATGATCGGGTTATCCGGATTCGAATTTACGTCCGCAACTGGCGCAAAATTCCAGGAAAGTCCGAGCGCCCGCATTTCGTTGGCTATCGCCTGTCCAACTTGATACGCGAGTCCTGGTTCGCCGGCTTTGGCGATTGCCATCGCATCTGGGAATTCGGTCCCACACTCGAACCGCATGGGCAGGCCAAATTCACAGTCGGCTGAAAAGATCAAGGACTTCGGTGTCCCATCGAGATGTGTCCGATGCCCAGCCTCATTTTGTAGTACCGTTACAGCATTCGCGACGGATTCTGCTTGGCTGCCGAACATGCAAAACCCGCCAGCCTTGTTTTCACGCACGAGGCGGAATATTCGTTCGCGATAAGCACTGTCCTCCGCAAATGCCTCGGCATTGAGCCGAGGCATCAGAACTTGGCCGAGAAATGTCTCTTCGGGACTCATTCGCATTGCAGTCTTGTAACTACATCGTGCTCCAGCTAACTCCCACACAACAAAAAGCCCTGAGTACTGAGCGACATCTTGCCATTACGGCGAATGCCGGTTCAGGTAAGACGCGCGTGCTCGTCGAACGGTATGTCAATCTGTTCGAAACCGCCCCGGACCTCCAGGCCCAAAATGTCGTTGCGATTACCTTTACGGAAAATGCCGGAGCGGAGCTCCGAAAGAAGATCCTTGGCGAGGTCAATGAGCGAATCGCAGCACTTCCGCGAGTGAGTGATCGACGGTCCCGTCTGACACGATTGCGAGATACCCTTCCCAGCGCGTTCATCGGAACGATCCACAGCTTTGCATCTCGGATGCTCCGCTCCTATCCGGTTGAGGCAAATGTCGATGCCAGCTTTTCTATCATTGAAGGGGCGGATGAGCGGCTCTTGCGGGAAGAGGTAATCGAGCGCACATTTTACTCACTGCTCGATGAGGCTTACGAGCAGCCAGAAGAGCCGCCGGTGTTGCACCTCTTCCGCGCGCTCGGTCGAAAGGAAGTGAGCCAACTGGTTCGCACGTTACTCGCAAATCCTGCTCGCACGAATGCCCTTCGTTTGAAGCTGCTGGTGTTGACTGATGATACCATCCTCTCCTCGTGGCGCGAGAAGGCTGAAACGCTTCTGCAATATCCTCAATCCGCCAGAGATTTGATCTCGGATCTTTACGCAAACGTGAAGACCGGAAAATTAGGCAAGGAAGTTGTGCCATATTTCGAGGCGTATCTCAAGGCCAGGGAGCCATTTGCAGTAGTGTTCGCATTCGCCGCATTGGCCAAAAAGATGATGACCAACGCAGGCACGATTCATTCGCAACGCATCGATCTCAAAAATGTATCTCCTGACCTCGTAGCAGAGCGCGAGGAGTTTGTTGCATACATCCAGCGACATAAATCCCTACTGGAGTCCATTCCTGCATCTGAGGAAGATTGGCTCCGCGAGCATCGGGCGTACATCTCGCTCATGCGAAGCGCGACGACCCTTGCCGATCAAGTCGCAATAGAATATACTGCAGACAAATCCGCATACGGACTTCTCGATTTCAATGATCTGATTCAGCGGTTTCATCGTCTGCTCGAAGAGCCGCGGATTCGCGAGGAGCTGAGCCGCCAGTTCCGGTTCATTATGATTGATGAGTTTCAAGATACAGACGCTTCGCAATTCGAGCTTGCACGACTTCTCACAGAGAATTTCAGTGCACATACGAACCTCATGATCGTTGGCGACCCAAAGCAGTCGATCTATGGCTTCCGAAATGCCGATGTGGCTGTCTTTCACGAGACCGAATCGAAGATTTCCGGGCAAGTACTTTCCGGAGATGCACTCGCGGAGTCGATCACACTTTCGCTCAGTCCCGAAGAGGAGCGGGGCCGCATTCAACTCGGTGAATCCTTTCGGATGGCATCGCGACCTCTGGCCACAATCAATAAGCTATTTCACACGCTGATGCAGCCAGCCACGATGCCGTTCGCGGCCAGGCATGAGGTGGCATACTCAGAACTGATCTTTGGTCGCGTCGTCGAAACTGCCGGAGGGGTGGAGTGGATCTGTCCAGTAAGGCCCTCAAAATCATCGCTTGGGGAAGGCGTCGAGGGGGAAGACTCTATCTCCGAGGATGCCGCAGAATCCGAACTCATTGCTCGAAAAATCGCTGTGATTGTCGGCAATACTCGATATCAGATCGAAGAGAACGGCAACCTGCGCGAAGCTCGATATGGCGATGTGGCAATCTTGTTGCGATCCCGGACTAATCTTCCGTTGATCGAGCGATCGCTTCATGCATTGGGAATTCCGTTCGTAGTCTCGAAGGGCGCTGGATTCTTTCTCCAACAGGAAATACTCGATGCGACCAGCTACCTTTCTTTTTTGATTTCGCCAAACAATGATATTGCACTGATCGCCATCCTGCGCTCTCCATTCTTCGCGCTCAGCGATGTCGATCTGTTTCAGATTGCACTTCACAGTGCAAAGCATCAGGAGGGCGTTGCGCTCAGCTTCTGGGATAAACTTCGCCGCTACTGCTCGCAAGCTCCGAAACCATATTTGTTGCATGCGCTTGAGCTACTTGAAGCAAATCTTGCGATTGCTGGCCGAACCGGTGCCGCGTTCCTACTCGAGAAAATATACTCCGAGACAGGAATGTTCGCTACGCTTGCGGCGGGTGCCGATGGCCGCCAAAAGATTGCGAACCTCGAGAAATTCCTAGGCATGGCTCGCGCATCCGATGCCGGAGGGTTTTCGAGCCTGTTCGATTTTGTCGAACGCATTCAGTATCTGATCGATGAAGACGAAAAAGAGTCGCAGGCCGATTCGGCCGGCGTGACAGATGCAGTTCGGATCATGACCGTCCATGCCGCGAAAGGTTTGGAATTTCCGATCGTAGTCATTCCCTTTCTTCAGAAGCGCTTTCAGTTCGATTCACGCGGAATGCTGGATCCCGAAATTGGGCTCCATATCCGTTTCTCCGATGCCGAGCGACAGCCGCTTATCGCCGAAATCATACGCGAAGAATTTCACGCTCGGACCATCGCCGAGGAGAAGCGTATCTTCTATGTTGCAATGACGCGTGCTCGCGACCATTTGATTCTCTCTTCCACACTGCCAATGAATTCGCCGAAAGATAGTTGGTTGGCGTGGGCGGGTGCGGCATTGCCCGCGGTTTTTGATGAGTCATGTAGCACCATTCCGCTTGAAGAGCGAGTAACTCGGTACGATTCCAACCGCCGCGAACGATCGGAGACTTTTATCAAGTTTGCGATACCCTTGTTGCGAACCGAGAGTGATATTCCCCTTGCTCGGCGTGACACGACCGTTGAGGCTCCCGATGAACTTGGGCCGTTCCATCTTTCGCCGATCACGATTGAGCGAAGCACCTCACGGTATAGTGCAACACAATTCCTCAGATTCCGGGAATGTCCGACGAAGTATCATCTGTCATATGCTCTCGGGCTTCCGGAAGAGCCGAGACTTGCTTACGATCTTGAAGCGGATCTTCTCTCCGAGACGGTTCGCGGATCATTGCTGGGCCAGATCGTTCATAGAGTGCTCGCCTCGATCGATTCCCTCGTTACGGGTCGAACGGTGAACGCCGCCAAAGTGGACCGTGAGTTAAGCACCGTATTCTTCTCGCTTGGTGTGTTGGATACTCGCGAACAATCGAAGCTGCGGCACGAGGCACTGCGCCACATTCAGAATGTTATCGATTCACCGCTGGCTTTGAAAGTCATCGCTGCAAGCGATGTTCGTACAGAGTATTCTTTGCAGACCCAGGTGCCAAGTGGTAATACATTCTATGGTATCATTGACCGGCTGTATCGCGATGCGGATGGCATTTGGACCATCCTGGATTACAAAACGGAACATAGTCATAATAAAGAACGCGATCGCGCCAACCGAGAGCGCCACAAATTTCAGCTGCGTTTCTATGCATATCTCGTCCATCTCATGTATCCCGAAGAGTCGTGCATAAAGTCAATTCTCTTCTATACTGACCGAGGCGAAGCCTTGGAATTCTCCTTTACTCCTGAAGATTTCATCGGACTGGAGGTCGAGTGTGACGCGATGATCGAGCGGATTCGACAGAACGAAATGGTGACGGATCTCATCGATCTGGACCGTAATCTCAAGCATTGTCCGGACTGCAAATTCTTGAGCGGTGAAGCCTGTATTGTGCTGAACGCCTCAGAATCCGAACGCAAGACCGGCCAGATAGCCATATTCACTTAGGGTACGCAAGCCGGGGCCGTTATATGAACGACTTGCACTGCCGATAGGGCCGATATAAGGAAAGTACCATACTCGACCCAACGCGACAATCGCGATTTCATATTTGCCACCAGTCCAAATCGTGTAACGCGCCCGGAGTGACGCGGCCATTAGGAGCGCCTGCCATGCAGTCTCCGATGTGTGTGTGTCGGTAATATTTGTCGTATCGTGTGTGACATCCGCTGATGCACCACCGAGACCGAAGCCCAATCCAAATCCAGCACCGAGACGAAAATCGGATGCCGTGATGAGCGTCCGATTTGTCTCCAAACCGATCACGGTCACCTGGAGATTCTCTGATACGCTCGCTGGAAAGTTCTTGGAGCCACCGAGTATTTGCGCATCAGTCCAAATGCCGCTCCAATTTCGAGTTTCATTAATATGCTCGAGAAAGATCGAGAGCGACTGCACACCATTGGTCTCAAAGCTATAGTAGAAGTGCTCGATCGTCGGGTTCGTGAAGAATCCGCGATTGATATCATTGCTCTTCACCAGTGACGCTTGACCGTTCGCTGCAAACAGAAATCCCGCCTCACGCGGCATGTTCTGCGCAGTAGATGATAGTGGGTAGATAATAGTGGATAGTGAATAGAGGAAAATGGATAGTGCCCATACTATTGGCAGCATCCGCTTCTCATCGATCAATCTCCACTCTGTGCATTTCAACTGTCCACTACCCACTATCAACTATCCACTACTAATAGACGCGTTTCTTTGGCTTGTACTTCGTCACAGCGACAGGCCGGTATTCGAGGGTTGGGGCCGCAAAGCCCGACTGATTTCCCTTGGAGGCAAATGTATGCTTCATCCAATTCTTATCGTCTCGCTCAGGGAAGTCCTCTCGGGCATGACCACCGCGTGTTTCCTCGCGATTTAACGCGCAATTGACAACCACGTTAGCTGTATCGAGTAAGTTGCCAAGCTCGATCGCTTCGAGCAGATCGGTATTGAATTGCATACCCTTGTCATCGATCACGACGCGAGAATATCGTTCGCGAAGACCGACGATCTTATCACGAACGCTCTCTAAGCCTTTAGCGGTGCGGAAAATACCGCAGTCATCCATCATGATCTGCTGCAATTCGGTGCGGATTGGCGCGGGTTTCTCGCCGGTTGCGCGCGACTTGATCTCATCGATCTTCGAGCGGGTCCACTCGCCGGCCGTTGCCGGGAGTTTCGCATACTCCGCGCCAGCCTTCAGGTAATTCGCAATTGCCTTACCGCCTCGACGTCCAAAGACGATGATATCAAGCAGCGAATTCGTGCCGAGTCGATTCGCACCATGAACGCTAACGCAAGCGCACTCGCCCGCAGCATAGAATCCACGCGCAAGGCCATCGCCGCTGTTGCTGCGCACCTGACCATCAACGTCAGTCGGAATTCCGCCCATCGCATAGTGCGCGGTCGGCTGGATCGGCACGCCTTCAGTCGTCGGTTCGACGCCAAGATAGGTCCGCGCAAATCCAGTGATTTCCGGAAGCTTCTCGTTGATGACCGATGCCGGCAAATGGGTCAGATCGAGGTCAATGTAAAATGTGCCATCGGAGCCCTTGATGCCGCGGCCTTCGCGAATCTCCTGAATGATTGCGCGCGAAACCATGTCGCGCGGAGCCAAATCTTTCACGGTCGGCGCGTAGCGCTCCATGAAACGCTCACCATCTTTATTGCGAAGGATACCGCCTTCGCCGCGAGCTGCTTCGCTCACCAGAATGCCAAGCTTCCACAATCCCGTCGGATGGAATTGCATAAATTCCATGTCTTCAAGTGGCAGACCTGCGTTGTAGGTCAGCATGAAACCATCGCCGGTGCCGACGTGGGCGTTCGAGGTGATGCGCCAGATGCGGCCATCGCCGCCGGTGGCGAACATCACAGCCTTTGCATGGAAGGTATGAATCGCGCCGGTCAGAATTTCGATTGCGATGACGCCCGAGCAGACGCCGTTCTCATAGAGCAACTCCGTCGCAAAAAACTCGCTGAAGAAGTTGACATTGTTCTTGAGGCAGTTCTCATAGAGCGTGTGTAGCATCACATGGCCAGTCCGGTCCGCGGAGTAGCACGCGCGCATGACTGCGACTCGCTTTGAGTCCGGATCGTTCGGATCGGTCGGACGGGTATGACCGCCGAACTTGCGTTGCGCAATCTTGCCTTCCTCAGTTCGAGAGAATGGCATGCCCATATGCTCCAACTCGATCACAGCGCGCGGTGCATCGTTGCACATCGTTTCGATTGCATCCTGATCGCCGAGATAATCAGAGCCTTTGACGGTATCGTATGCGTGCCACTCAGGATTATCCTCTTCCTGATTGCCCAGCGCAGCGCAGACGCCGCCTTGGGCCGCGCCGGTATGCGAGCGGAGCGGATGCACTTTCGTCAGCACCGCGCACGTGTAGCCAGCAGGAATTTCCACCGCCGCGCGAAGCCCTGCACCGCCCGCGCCTACTATGATTACGTCGAATTGATGTGTCATTAATTCCTTTCGTCGCGCCTTCAAACAGAGGTGAACGCAACCCTGGTTGCGTTTGGAGAACGCCTTTGTCCTGCAAAAATACGACACGAACGCGATGTTTTTCTGAAGCCGTCATTGCGGGGAGGCCGAAGGCCGACGAAGCAATCTCGTTCAGGGCATCCAATTGGCCGCTAAATGCGAGGTATGAGGGTATTTCAATTGTCAATGAACTCCAAACAAAAGGTGAAATCCCGATCCGTTCTATTTCAATTGACTGGACCCCAGTAACGGGCGAATGTCCCACAGAAATAACTCGATAAATCGAGAGTACCCCTTCCATCTATTACAACGTTGTTCGATGGTCACGGTGTTGCAACGACATCATAAAAATATATAGTAAGGCTCAGTTTGTGGATAAGTTTATTGTTCTGGCAGTGGACATTCATAAATTTGCGCTGTAAGCTTGATGGTGTTAATTGGATTATCAAAGCCTTCTACGTATACGTTGAAAGACACTTAGTGAGAATCAACATATAGGTTGTTAATAGGAATCGTTACTTAAACATATGGGTTGATATGCGAATGAGTAAAAGGATTCAAAGAAAGCAACTCGACGAAGTACTCCTTAATGTAGGTAGTTTCCCCACGATCGCTGCCCCTGCGAGGGGATGGCTTCATGCCATTCGTCAATCATTGGGGATGCCGCTCCGAACGTTGGCAGATAGGATTGGAGTGACGCCTCAAGCAATCGAGCGTATCGAGAAAAGAGAGGCCGATCGGAGCATTACGCTTGCCTCGCTCCAAAGTGCGGCGGAAACGCTCGATTGCCTATTCGTCTATGCGATCGTTCCGAAGCGCCCGCTGGAAGAAACACTTCACAAGGCCGCAGAGCAAGCAGCGGATGCAATGATGAAGGGCGTCGACCAATCAATGGACCTCGAAGGTCAATCGGTTGAAGTCAGTGGCTCACGAGAGGAGCTTATTCTCAAACTCGAAAATAACCCGCGCCTGATCTGGAGGTGGGTGAAATGATATTCGATTATTCCGAAGGTGCCACACCAATTGACCCGAACGACGAGAGCGATCTGATCCCAAAGAACATCGCAACTCAGTCGCAACTCAACGAGGTGGAATTTCAGAATATCGTCATGTCCCGAGCGTGGTCGAGGGCTCGCAAGCATGGCGACCTATTAACAACTGCATTCATGGAGCGTCTGCATAAACGAATGTACGGAGATGTGTGGAAATGGGCTGGCAAACGCCGAATTGTTCAGCTTCAGAATGAAAAATTTGCCGATTACTACATCATAGCTACTGCAACAGAGAACATCCTTGCTGACTTCCGGTATCGATTGCAGCACGCGAGACCCAAAACGCAAGCAGAATGGAACCGGCTTGGTGCGGAGTTTCATCATCGCATCGTAAAAGTCCATTACTTCAAAAATGGAAACGGCCGGCATGCGCGCGAGCTGACGGAGCTTCTGCTCATGCAATATGGCCAAGCGCCATTTACCTGGGGAAGCGAATCGCTCTCTCGAATGAGCGAAACCCGCGACCGATACATCGAAGCCCTTCACGCGGCAGATGATGGCAATTATTCACTACTTACAGAATTTGTCAGGACATAATGGAGGATGACCACTGGGGGAGGCCTGGCATCCCCGTGCACGGCACCTGTTAATTTGTCGGGTCGTTTGGGTGCAATCAATCACGTTTACACATGAATCTCTCCGGCAATACCATTCTCATTACTGGTGGCGCGACGGGCATCGGCCTGGCGATGGCGCGCGCATTTGTTGCCGCGTCCAACACAGTGCTCGTCAGTGGCAGGCGGGATGCAAAGCTCATGGAGGCGAAGGTTGCTATACCAGAACTGTTGACGAAAGTCAGCGATATTTCGGATGCATCGGAGCGGACATCACTCGCCGATTGGGCACGCTCGGAAGGCGTGAACATCCTCATCAACAACGCCGGCATCCAGCGCGAGATCGATCTTAAGCGTGGCATTCCGGCACTCGACGAAGGTGACAACGAATTCCGAATCAATTTCGAGGGTGCAGTCTATCTCACCGCAGGACTCATGCCGCACTTGTTAAAGCAACAGAACGCGGCGATCTGCAATGTCTCTTCGGGTCTCGGTTTTATCCCCATCGCCTCCATGCCGATCTATTGCGCGACGAAGGCTGCGATCCACTCGTACACCATCTCACTTCGGCATCAATTACAGCCGACCGGTATCAAGGTATTCGAGATCATCCCGCCGACGGTCGATACCGAACTCGATCGTGGTGCGCGTGCCAGGCGCGGACAAACCGACCGCGGCATTCCTGCAATGGACGTAGCGGAAGCTGCGATCAAGGGGATGTCCGAAGACAAAATGGAGATTGCGGTTGGGATGGCAGCGAATCTGATGAGCGCACCGAAGGATGTTGCCGATCAAATCTTTCGACGGATGAATGGAGTGCGATGACGGCGGGCTTTAGTTACGGTGGTATCTTTGTAGAATGAACATGGAAGTGATTGAGGTCAGGGTTTGTCCCGATTGCGGCGTGGCATCATCGGGCACGTATTGTCCGGCGTGCGGTGAGGAGATGGAGCCAGCGCTGCCAACGGTCAAGCATTATCTGAGGGAGCTATCGCGCGAGTTTGTCGAACTTGATTCGAAGCTCGTCCGCACGGTTCCTGCACTCTTCCGGCCCGGGTTTTTGATGAAGGAGTATACTGCAGGCCGGCGGCAACGCTACATGAAGCCGTTGCGCCTCTATCTTCTGATAGGCATCGTATTCTTCTTGTTCTTCGGTTCGATGGCAAAGGAAAAGATTCAGCGACCGCTCCCATCACACTCCGGAGTCCTCAATCTTGCTGTGAACACCAGCAACGCAACACATGCGCGACAGAATGGAGTGGCAATCCTAACTTATGTCACCGAGATTGCGCCCTATACAATTCTGATTTTTTCCGCACCACTCCTTGCTTTGAGCCTCAAAATCCTTTATGGCCGCAGGAGGCTCTATGTGGAGCACATCATATTCTCCTATTACGTGTGTTCCCTGGCTTTGATAGTGTTTGCTCCTGGTGTGTCACTCGATTCTGGCGATTTGACGATCGCCGGACTCACTGCATTTCTGATCTATCTGTTTGTTGCCATGAGGCGTGTTTATGCCGATCGCGGTGTGGCCCTCTTTCTCCGGTTTGTGACTACAACAGTCGCCTACTTTTGTCTGATGGCGCTTTCCCTTGCCATAAGTTTAGGTGCAGCTTATATTTATGGAGTGCTGACGGGTGTTATTCCAAAGGGTGCGTCCGTATATCTCTGAAGAAAGACGCTACCGAACTACAACGACTCTGCTTCGCGCAATGGAGCGCCCATGGTATTGAACTCCAATCATATAGAATCCGCTCGGCAATCCCTCAAGACTCACCGCCTGATCGCCAGAAAGTAACGACATTGGAATCGTTCTCACTGGAATTCCCAGTTCGGTAAAGACGACAACTTCTGCGTCAAAATCTCGCGATGCATGCAGATCAATCGATGGTTCGCTGCCACTCTGGACGCGCAGGATCTGAATCAGCGGCTCGCCTTGCATGAAAGCCCGGAGTGTCGAATCGCCGCAGCCAAGGATGGTGATGTCAAATGGGGAATTCGTGATGGATGCCGCTGCAACGCAATCATCGAAGAGCGTATCATTAAAACGAATTTGATCGGCGGAGTAAATTGCTTCGCGGCCTATCGTGAGATATGTCCGGTAGGGTATGCGCGCGATGTCAGTACCTGCGGGCAAATCTTCCCCGTGCGGGTGCCGCACGACGAGCGTTTCGCTCCCAAGTGTGTGCGATTCGCGTAAGATCGAGAATGGTGGCATGACGTCAGGGCCAGGAGCAAGCTCGAGCATCGTGCTATCGAATGAAGTCTGCATCAGAATCGAATCGAGTCCGGTTGAGCCGGAGATGGAATCGAGCAGACGCAGCGTGAGCAACACAGTATCACCAGCTTTGACTTGTGCTGATGGATTGCCATTGGCGAGCAGTGTCAGGTGGGGTAGCAAGCGATTGCCGGCGACGTTGCCAGTGATTCGTACGGTGTCGTAATATGCTACACCGTGCGAATGGTACGCGAGGTAGAGCGTCCCGGTATCCGGTGTGTGGAATAGCGGATCGTGCTCGATAATAATCGGATAATCGCCACTGATCGGGTAGGGCAGTGTATCCCGAAGTACCAGACGAAATCGCGATGGTGGCTCGATTCTCGCCGAGTCGAATACGGCCGGTACACAATCATTCAGATAACGAATGAAGAACGTAGAATCGGTCGGGCCGCACTGTAAACCATTGATCTCAATCCGATGCGATGCTGCCAGCGGACGATCGAAGTGCCCGCCATCATACTCAGTCGAGTCTCCAATGTATCGCCACAACGTGAAGGTCGTTGCGGCGGCATCTTCACCGGGCGCGTAAATGTAGCTGCCGCGTACATAAAATCGCGTGTCATTTTCTTCGGACGGTCCGATGTTTCCGCGCCGATCTGTGACGGGCGGCCATGTTTGGCCACCGTCGTCCGATCGAAGTATGCCGCTGCTCGTACTGTTGGGGTCATTGTTTGCTTCGACGAAGAGCGCACCACAGGGGCTCTCGCGCATCGTGCCGGTGGTCCAGAACTTGCGACCCGGGAGCAAGCTGACGAAGTTCAGTCCGCCATCCGAGGAGACATTGAGGGTCTGATGGTTCTCCGATGCGGCCCAAACGAGTTGGTGCACGGTATCAGCAAGGGGTTGCCAGGTCTCGTCATTGCCGCCACGAAGGACGCCTGTCCAGGTCAAACCGCCATCCGTCGTTCGCAAGTAACCGGGATCGTGATAGTGTGTAACAATACCACTATCGTCGTTCAGGAAGGCGTAGCCATTGAGTGGAGGATCGGTCGCGAACACGCTCCACGTGAGACCTTCATCGGTAGATAGGCACGAGTGTTTGATTCCCTGAACGGGCCATACAGATAGGAAGAGAAGATTTTGCTTTGGCCGATAACATATCGAGGAGCAGTAGGCGGTCGGAGCGGTCTGAGCGGACCACGTCACTCCGCCATCGGTTGTCTTGAAGTACGGAGCGCCAGTCGATGACCAATTGGAGAACCACCCAGTGAGCGAATCTTTGAATGCGAAATCGGATGCATCGAAACCGTAATCGGAGGCCACCGTTGGCAGCCAGGTTTCGCCGCCATTCGTGGTGCGATAGACCATACTATCTGCGCCCACAAACCCGATGCGTGGAGGACCTGGCATATCGAGAAACTGAATCGTGAAGATCTTATGCGGGAACGTCGCAAGCTTTTGCCAGAGATTTTCCTGCGGCTGGGCATTGGCAAGGGAGGACAAAACCACAAATAGTAAGAGTGCAACGCAAAGCTTCTTCTGAACAGAGCGAATCCTAAAGGACCGCTCCCCGAAGGGCAAGCGATGCTTCACTGCGCTCAGAATAACGTAGGGTTGGGTGCTCACGAATTACTTGTCGATGATAAGAACTTCGAAACCGGGAGAATGTTACACGTAAATTCGCAGCCAAATGATCCAACGCATAATCCTCGCCTGTTTCCTGACTTGTATCGCCGCCTCTGCTTTTGGGCAGGGCTATCAAGGCCGCGATTTCTGGATTTGCTTTCCGGCCAATGCCATTTACGAGCAGGGTACCGCCATTGAGCTGACCCTTCATATCACGTCTGACTCGCGGACGACCGGCACAATCCAGCTGATGAACGACACAGGGAAGATCCCGTTTTCGGTCGAGTATGGAGCGGAAATTCCCGTTGAGATCGATTCGTCGATCGTTATCACTTCCAGCGGGCAGGTCGAGCGCAAGTCCATTCACGTCACGTGCGATCACGATATAACACTCACGGCCGTGAGTCATCGCAAGGCGAGCACCGATAGCTATGTGGCGATTCCAACGTCAATGCTTGGGAAGGAATATATCGTAGCAGGTTATGCCTCGTTGATGTCTCAAGGCTATCCGACTTTCACTTCTCAGGCAGAAATTATCGCAACCGAGGACAATACACTCGTGACGGCCCATCTGACTGCCACGACGCGTGATGGCGAGCCTGCCGGAAGGACGATCATGTTTGTGCTGAACCGTGGCGAAGTCTTCCAATCACAAGGCGCGGGCGATTCGGCGCATAGTGACCTGACTGGAACAATCGTGACAGCCAGCAAGCCCATCGCCTTCTTCACCGGCCATCGATGCGCGCAAGTGCCGAATGACGTGCAGTTCTGCGATATGCTGCTCGAAGAGGAGCCGCCGGCCAACGATTGGGGAAAGGAATTTATCGTGACGAAGTTCGAAGGCAAGACCTATTCTGTCGTGCGTGTCATTGCGCGGGAGGACTCAACAGAGGTCGTTCTCAATGGCGCCCGCGTGGCGAGTTTGCAGAAGGGAGGATATTGCGAAATCGACACACTTCATTCGGATGCAGAAATTCAGGCTTCGAAGCCAGTGCTTGTGGCGCAGTACTCGACGAGTGCAAATGCAGACAGCATCAAAATTGGCGATCCGTTTATGCTGATCGTAGTGCCGAACGACCGGTTTATCAAAGAAGTAGCGACGACCTCCGTCGGCACAGGTCAGTGGTATCATTACCTCAATATTGTGGCCCCCGACTCCGCGTTCAGTTCGATCCGCGTCGATGGCCGGAAGATTGGCCCAAACGTCAAGCATACACGAATAGCTGACAAACTGAGTGTCGTACCACTATTAGTGGAAGCTGGTCGCCATGTTGTGAATTGCGTGTCTCCCATTGCCGTCTATTCCTATGGATTTGGTGCTCTCGGCGAGAATTACGATTCCTACGGTCATGCCTGCGGAATGAGACTGGATATAAACAAATAGCTATGAAATCACTCTTGGTTTTGTCACTTGCCCTGTGTGCCTCTTCATGCGTTGTTAATTTCAAAAGCGAGAAAACGGCGACGAATATCATCCACGTCGATATCCGGTGCTCGTATCCCGGCAAAAGCGAGCTGAACACGTATGAAGGATACTACAAAAAGGAGATCGCGCCGGGCCACTACGCGCAGACAAATATCACACTCGATCCGGGCCAGCAGTTGTTGATCCTGAACAAGGCGCTGGTGCTCCATTTCTACCAAATGCCCGCCAAATTTACCCATACCAGCGAGACCGACACGCTGCACCACTCGCTTCGCATCCAGGCCGATACGCTGGACCACACGATAACGTGGCAAGGCTCGATTCAAGGGTTGCATCCAAATACTTACCATCCGGAACAGCTTTTCGAATATATCGACTCGATCGTCCGCTCCACCGAGGAGTACCAGGCTTTGCCGAAGGTTGCGGGGGAGAAGTGAACGATTCCCCCTGATTGCTCGTACTCCTAGAGCCCGGACACGCCTGTTCCGGTCCGTTTCGTCAGAGTCCCGCCTACTCAAGTTTCCATCGTCTATTTCAACAATATGCAGCAAATCAAGAATATCACGGACGTCGTTTCCGTCAAGGATCAGAGCGTGAAGTCGCGCTATCAGAACGGTGTCAAGATTCCGATCACGACATTCATCGAGGACTACATGAACGGGCGTGTGGATCTCAAATGCTCGGTGCAGGAGATCATCCAGAACCGAACGTTCTTTTTCAATTACAAATACACGCAGCACCATCTGAAATTTCTGTTCTCGAAGTTCATACCCCAGGTCACCATCCACTCGAAGGCGCAGGATGAGCGGGTGATACGGGATCACTACGATCGCGGCAATGATTTCTTCGCTGGATTTTTAGGTGACCGTATGGTCTATACGTCTGGCTTTTTCAAGACGGGTCTCGAGGACTTGGAGACGGCGCAGGACCAGAAGATGAACCTCGTCTGCCAAAAATTGCAGATGAAGAAAGGCGAGCGCCACCTTGATATTGGCTGCGGATGGGGAACGCTCGTCGCACATTCTGCCAAGTATTACGGGACGGACTCGACCGGTATCACGATTGCGCAAAAGGGCGCGGACTACGCGAACGATCAAATCGAGCGTTGGGGTGTCAAGAGTCATGCTCGCGTTCACCGCATGGACTACCGCTCGATCCCGCAGGACAAGTTCGATAAGATCTCATGCCTCGAAATGGCCGAGCACGTGGGCGTTAAATATTTCCAGCGCTTCATGAGGCAGATTGCCGGACTATTGAAAGACGACGGGCTTTTTTATCTTCAGATCGCCGGACTTCGCGCCGGATATCATCAGGAGTCGCTCGTGTGGGGCGGATTTATGGGAGAGTATATCTTCCCTGGTGCTGACGCGAGTTGCCCGCTCAGTTTTGTTGTCAAGCGCCTCGAAGGTGCCGGCTTCGAAATTCACTCGGTCGAAAATGTTGGTATCCATTACTCACTCACGATCCAGAAGTGGTACAACAACTGGCAATCGCACAAAGCAGAAATTCTTGCCAAGTATGGCGAGTGGTGGTTCCGTTGCTGGGAGATCTTCCTGGCCTGGTCGGTCGATATTGCGAAGCAAGGTAATTCGACCTGCTTCCAGATCGTCTGCAATAAGAACCTCGATGCCTACAACCGCGCGCGCTTCTTCGGTGGCGTAAACTTAGGTGAGCGCGACCTTATATCGAACACGAAGGTTGCCTCTGGCGGAGTGCTGGAAGCAGCCTAACTCTCAGGCAACAGCAAAGCTGTGTTGAAATGAAAAGGCCGGGTCAAAGACCCGGCCTTTCTATTTATACCTCTGCTGGTTCTGGATGATCGCCGCCAGAATCCGTGTGCGCTTCGTGGTGCGCTTCTTCTTCTGGTGGGGCCGTCGTGATGCCGGCTTCCTTCATCACTTCATCGATCGAGGCCGTTGGAAGGGAAACGGGCTGTGCGTCCGGTCCGACACCCGCCTTCGTCTCGATCGTAAACAGCAACTCTGCTCCGTTAGCCGCGACATCGACCTTGACGAGTGTACCATCCTTGACCGTCCCCTTCAGAATTTCCTCGGCGATTGGGTCTTCGACAAATTTCTGCATTGCGCGCTTGAGTGGGCGCGCGCCGAATGTCTTGTCATATCCTTTCTCGGAGAGGAAGTCCAGCGCCTTATCGGTCAGTTCGACCTCAACGCCCATCTCATGCACCCGCTTGAGCAACTTGCCGAGCGAGATCTTGATGATCAGCTTGATATCGTCCTTCTCGAGGTGACGGAAGACAATCGTGTCGTCGATACGATTGAGGAATTCCGGATTGAAGAGTCGCTTCATGGACTCATCGACCTGGTCCTTCATCTTCGTATGTTCATCGCCGCCGGCAGACTCCCCAAATCCGATGCGGGCCTGCTTCTTAATGTCCTTGGTGCCGACGTTCGACGTCATGATGATGATCGTGTTCTTGAAATCGACGCGGCGACCGAGCGAATCGGTAAGTTGGCCATCATCGAGTACTTGCAGCAGGATGTTGAACACATCTGGATGCGCTTTCTCGATCTCGTCCAAGAGTACGACCGAATACGGTTTGCGACGGACCTTCTCGGTCAGTTGGCCGCCTTCTTCGTACCCGACGTATCCTGGAGGCGCGCCGACCAATCGGCTCACGGAGAATTTCTCCATGTATTCCGACATGTCAATGCGCACCAGTGCATCATCGGTATCGAAGAGATACCGCGCGAGCACTTTCGCGAGCTCGGTTTTTCCCACGCCCGTAGGGCCAAGGAAGATAAAGCTGCCGATGGGCCGATTCGGATCTTTGAGTCCGGCGCGAGCCCGGCGGATTGCCTTCGTCAACTTCTCGATGGCCTCGTCCTGACCAACGACAGAGCCACGCAGGGACTCCATCATGTTGAGCAACTTCGAGGTTTCACCTTCGGCAACCTTGTTAACCGGGATACCCGTCATCATTGCGACGACATCTGCAATGTCCTCTTCGCTGACTTCGTAGACCTGTGCGCCCGTCTCGGCCTCCCACTGGGAAACAGCCAATTCGAGATCTTGCTGATACTTCTTTTCAAGATCGCGCAAGCGAGCCGCTTCTTCGAAGTTCTGGGTCTTGACGACAAGATTCTTTTCGGTCTTGACCTCTTCGATCTTCTTCTCCAGCTCCTCAATATTCTTCGGCGCATGAACATTTGCCAGATGCACGCGGCTGCCGGCTTCATCGAGCACGTCAATGGCCTTATCGGGCAGGAAACGGTCCGTGATATAGCGGTCGGAAAGTTTTACAGCTTGCTCGATCGCCTTCTCCGAGTAATGCACGCTATGGTGCTGCTCATACTTCAGCTTGATGTTATTCAGGATCGTGATCGTCTGCTCGACAGTCGGCGGATCGACAATGATCTTCTGGAAGCGTCGGTCGAGAGCACCATCCTTTTCGATGTACTGGCGGTACTCGTCTAACGTCGTCGCGCCAATGCACTGGATGTCGCCACGGGCCAGCGCCGGCTTGAACATGTTCGAAGCATCGAGCGAACCCGAAGCGCCACCGGCGCCAACGATTGTATGAAGCTCATCGATGAAGAGAATGACGTCTTTCGCTTTTTCAAGCTCGTTCATCACAGCCTTCATACGCTCTTCGAACTGACCGCGGTACTTTGTGCCGGCCACGAGTGCAGCCAGATCGAGGGTGACCACGCGCTTCTCGTAAAGAATGCGCGGGACCTTCTTCTGAACGATGCGCAGCGCCAGGCCTTCCGCGATTGCGGTTTTGCCAACGCCTGGCTCGCCAATAAGCACCGGATTATTTTTCTTGCGGCGTGAGAGCACCTGGCTCACGCGCTCGATCTCCTTCTCTCGGCCCACAATGGGGTCGAGTTTGTCGTCCGCAGCCATTTTGGTCAGGTCGCGACCGAAGTTATCGAGCACGGGCGTTTTCGTCCGCTCGGGCTTTTTCGTCGCGTCTGCCGCGGCGGTTTTTGGCGGTGATGTTGGGCGGCCCGAGATGATATTATCAAGCTCGGCACGTACGGCATCGTAGGTGACCGTAAACTGATTCAGGATTTGCGCGGCAATATTATCCTCATCGCGCAACAGCGACAGCAGCAGGTGCTCGGTGCCGATGACATCGCTCTTGTACAGTTTGGCTTCGAGATAGGTGATCTTCAGCACCTTCTCAGCCTGCTTGGTCAGCGGGATATTGCCGATCGTGAGCGTCGATCCGGATGACCGAACGGTATCCTCGATCGCCTTCTTGATCTTATAAAGGTCGGCCCCGAGATTGCGGAGGATCTTGACCGCGATCCCTTCGCCCTCCCGAATAATCCCGAGGAGCAGGTGCTCCGTGCCGATGTAATCATGGCCTAGCCGGATCGCTTCTTCGCGCGACAGCCGAATGACGTCCTGAACTCGATTTGAAAAATTGCCTTCTGGCATAATGTTTCTCCTAACAGCAGCTAAACTTGTGTGGCGAAGGACCTGTATGGTCCCGCATTCCACTTCGAAATTACGACTTGAAACTCAGCCTTCCACCAAAACCGTCCTTATGTTTCCTAAAATCAACCATTGTGCCATTCTAAGCGCCATAGCGGATGAATCTGATGCAAAACCTTACAGACAATTACGCATGCCTGTACTATAAGTAACACTAGACCAGGGATGGAATTACACCTCGCACGCGAAATGAAGTCGATTTAATAGCGGAATTTGTACCCATCATGGTAAGTTCTCATCGTTTGAAGCAACGCAAAATTCATCGAGCTACTCCTAACGGGTGATGGTCTTACTCTCTCGAACGCCTCTTATCCGGGCAATTCTGAGTTTTGCGATTCTTGGTCTTGCGATGCTGTTGCTGCCGAAGCTTTCCCATGCGCAGCCAAGCATTCAATGGCAAAAGTGCTTTGGATCGATCAGCGATGACTATTTCTTCTCCATTATCCAAACCCGCGATGGAGGATACGCGGCATGCGGGTATTCCCTATCCAATGATCTTCCTCGCCATCACACTGGCCCAAATGAGGACGCCTACGTGGTGAAAATGGATGCCAGCGGCAACCTGGAATGGCAAAAATGCTACGGTGGAACGCAGAATGAAGAGGCATATCAGATCATCCAGACCAGAGATGGCGGGTACGCCGTGGCGATTCGGGCGGAGTCGAGCGATGGCGACGTGCCCATGAACAATGGATGTGGCGATGCCTGGATCATCGTGCTCGATGATACCGGTGCCATTGAGATGTCGAAAGTATTTGGCGGCCCGAATGAAGATGCTGCTGAGGGCATTGTCGAGCAGGCGGATCGCTCGCTTGTTTTTGCCGGGTACAACCGGTCAGCGACACCGGAGACGGGCGCGCACCACGGTGGCGCCAGCCAGAATGATGACGGTTGGGTGGTAAAACTCAACGCTCCGAATGGCGCAGCCAATTGGCAACGCTATCTCGGAGGATCTGCTCGGGACTTCTTTCAGGCGATCATCCCGACCCGCGATGGTGGATTTGCCGTGACCGGGCTTACGAATTCGACCGATGGTGATGTGGGGGGATATCCCCGCCAAGATACATTCTATAATCTCTGGGTGTGTAAGCTCGATAATGGCGGGTTGATCCAGTGGCAACGACAGTATGGTGGCTCCGCGAACGACTGGGGCAATTGCATCATTCAGACTTCTGATGGTGGCTATGCAGTTGGGGGGATGGCTATGTCGGATGATTTCGATGTATCTGGCAATCATGGCTCAAAGGATGGCTGGTTTCTCAAGCTCGACTCCGCCGGAAATATTCAATGGCAACGATGCTTTGGCGGGACACTGGTCGATGCTCTCTGGTCCATCGTCCAAAATCGAGATGGCTCATACACCATTTGCGGTCTGAGCAACGACACGGATGCTGTCGGACAACATGGTGGCTTTGACGGTTGGCTCATGCAAGTTGATTCGAGCGGTAATCTGTTGTGGCAGCAGCGACTTGGTGGAAGTGGCTATGAATGGCTTCATTGTATCATTCCCACAAATGATGGAGGCTATATGATTGCAGGGCACACATCCTCTAACGATGGCGACGTGTCTGGCAATCATGGTGGCAACGATGCCTGGGTATTGAAGCTTGCCCCTCAGGCCGGCGTGGCAAGCACCCCACTACAGCGCCAAAACGATTTCGTTCTCAGTGCCATCCTGAATGCGGAAGGATCTTCGGCCGAGCTCCACTATTCCATTCCGTGCGATCATTCGACCGTGTCAATTGAAGTCACAAACATTCTTGGAATCCCAGCCCAGCACATAAATGCCGTCGAGCAATCCACTGGCGACCACGCAACAAATATTGATTTGAGCAAACTGTTTGGCGGGACCTATTTTGTTACGGTACATGCTTGTGGCTCCATTCAGACCCGAGCAGTTCAAATCATTCGATAGCGCATGCTCGATCCTTCCTCATGGGGTTCTATTCACTTCTTCAGGAGAGGCTTCCGCTATGGCTTCTCCGAACGAGCAGCGATCAAAGTAGTGGTCGATGCAGGAAGCGCGGTACTGACATAATATGCGGTCGTTTGAAGTTATCCTACTCGTTCTCTTGTGTTTCGGCTCGCCATCGCGGGCCCAGGATAGTGCGCGCTTCGCACGTTTAGGATATGTCATTGGCGCATCAGTCGCATTCTCGCTTGCCGATTATGTCGGGTATAGTCTCGCTCGCGTCGATAATGTAAACGGTCACGCGCCGATATGGTATCGACTCATAGAATCCTCAGTACAGGCCGGAATGAGCTATTTACTCTACGAAAAATTTGGCTTACCATCGACGATCGCATTCAATTTGATTTGGTGGACATGGGGCGATGATCTCGGTTATTATGGCTGGGCGAATGCGCTCAATCCCGGGAAGCAAAGCGTTGGGGTTTGGGAGAACCGGGAGGGAAATGGTCTTCGAAGTAATCACATTACGTGGGCCAGTTGGACACCCATCGGTGTGTTGCGCCCGCCAGGCAGCCTCATCGCCCGCGATGCTTTGATTGCGCAAGCGATGGTTGGATTCTCCGTTTCAATGGCAATTCTCTGGTGAAGCCTATGAGAACGATCATCATACCAGTCGTCCTCACAATGCTTCTGGCGACCGACGTGCAGGCGCAGGATAGCACGCGTGTTCAGCGGATCGAGTATGTCGTCGGTGCCTCACTGACGTTTGCGCTTGCTGATTATCTGGGCTGGAATCTCGACATCTACAATCACCCGGGTAATAGCAAAGTGGTCTACCGGAGTCTACAACTTGTAGCACAAGCGGCAATTTCCTACTTCTTGTATAAGACCTGTGGTCTGAACTCGGCAATCGCGTTCAATCTTGTCTGGTGGACCTGGGGCGACGATCTCGCTTTTTATGGATATCAGCTCGGAATTAATCCGGCCGCTCCATGGCCGAATCGAAACCTCGATAATAACTTGCGTGATAATGCGATTCGCTGGGCAGGGTGGACTCCGATCGGGCTCATGAGGCCTCCCAACAGCATCATCCCACGCGACGCGTTGTATGGTCAGGCGGCGGTCGGATTTGCACTTTCCATGAGTATCTTATGGTGACCGTTCGACAATTGGTTCTTAGTGTTCTCCTCGTTGGAATTGCCTCGGGCCAGGTGGTGCGAGCCCAGGATAGCTTGCGTGCGCAACGGTTCGAATATGTGATTGGCGCGACGGCGGCATTTTCATTGTTCGATTTTCTTGCATATAGCGGCGGACGAACCGTCTTCAACTTTGATAACGGAAGTTCGGGGTTGATGGTCTATCATATTCTGCAAAGTTCTCTTGGTGTGGCCATTAATTATTTTCTGTATCGGACCTGCGGCCTGCCTGCGGCACTCGCCTTCGATTTGACTTGGTGGACATGGGGAGATGATCTGGCATTTTATGGTTGGGCTGATGCGCTTAATTTGCCATCGCCATGGCTCAATCGGACCGATAACGGCTTGCGGAATAATCCCGAAATCAGCTGGGCATCCTGGACACCAATTGGAATGGTGCGACCAAAAGGAAGTTCCATCGCACGGAGCACGATTGTTGCTCAGGCAATCGTCGGGTTTTCAATTTCATTGGCATTCCTTTGGTGAATTGTCTGCGCCTCTTTCTTCTCATGGCTATTTGCCTTCTGCTCCTTGCTTCCAGCACCCGAGCCCAGGATCGCTTGCGCGTGCAACGGATCGAATATGTAATTGGCTCGTCACTTGCGTTTTCATTGCTCGATTATGTCGGCTTCAATCTCGATGTCCGGCAGTTGCACAATATTGCGTGGGTCTATCATGGCATTCAGAGCGTGGCGCAGGCCGCGATCACATATTTTTTGTACAAGACATGTGGTCTGAGTTCGGCGATCGCATTCAATCTAATTTGGTGGACCTGGGGCGACGATCTCGGATATTATGGTTGGGCTTATGCGCTCAATCCTCCTTCGCATGGCTCATGGGAGAACAGGGTCTATAATGGCCTGCAGAGCCATCAAATTAGCTGGGCGTACTGGACACCCATTGGGCTTCTCCGACCTCGATCGGCCTTGATCGCCCGCGATGCGCTTGTGGCGCAGGCCATTGTTGGCCTTTCTGTTTCCATGGCCATCCTTTGGTAACAAATGAATCTTGCATCCGGATGGTTATTCAATGACGAGTACATCGCACTTAGCACTCAGCACTTAGCACTTAGCACCTAAAACTGTGTCAGCCGTCAAACAACGCGCCGAAAAGGCATACTTAAACGAATCCTTCCTGACGAGCCCTGAAGCTCGCATCATTCGCATGCTTTCGGAGTATGTCGAGCCGCGCATGCGGCTCTCGCATGCACGCGTGCGGGATACTATTGTATTCTTTGGCTCTGCCCGCATTCAGTCGCCCGAAGAAGTCGATGCGGAGATTCACCAACTTGAGAATGCTCGCTCGCTTGCCCAGCAAACGAACTCGATGTCGCCCGATGTCGAGACCGAACTCGATGAGGCGATGCGGCGCGCCAAGATGCACAGCGATTTTTCACGGTATTACGTCGAGGCATCCGAGCTGGCGCGCCTTCTCACGGAGTGGTCCATCACCAAAGCCGCGCAAAATTATGAGCGAGCGCAGGTGGCAAAAGGTCAGATTGCGGCCGCGCAGGTGAAGGAGCAAATTCCTTACGTCAATGTGGAGACCATCAAGACGCACTCCTTTAAACAACGATATGTCATTTGCTCCGGCGGCGGACCCGGCATCATGGAAGCAGCTAACCGGGGCGCAACGCTGGGCGGGGGGAAGTCCATCGGGTTCAACATCGCGTTGCCCTTCGAGCAAATGCCGAACAGTTACATTACCGATGAGCTGAACTTCGAATTCCACTATTTCTTCATGCGCAAATTTTGGTTTGCATATCTCGGTAAAGCCCTCGTTATTTTCCCCGGTGGGTTCGGCACGATGGACGAACTCTTCGAACTCCTCACCCTGATCCAAACCGGCAAGATTCGCAAGAAGATGCCGATCGTCGTTTACGGTCAGGATTATTGGCAGCAAATCGTGAACTTCGATAAACTTGCTGAATTCGGAATGATCTCTCGAAGCGATCTGAATCTCGTTCACTTCAGTGATACCCCAGAGGACGCATTCGAGCACATCAAGAGCGAGCTAACCCGACTCGATGAAGGCGAGGAGACATTCCTGCATTCGAATCCGCTGACGTAGGCGGTGGTGATGGCAAAGGGCTATTCCGAGTGCCCTCCGAATTCGGAGAGTCACTGGTTGGTTTGAATACAAAATTCAAACTACGATTACATGTGGATACTATCGACAATCGCGATCCTCTGTATGACAACCAGCCTTCGGGCAACGCCGGTGGACAGCGGGAAATGTCCGTGGAAGCTGCCATTCACACTGCGTGGCACGTTCCTGGTTGAGCAACAACTGTTGCATGTCGGATTTAACTCGACGACTGGCCAGTGCTACGAAGCTGACCCGTGGGTTGCTGACTCTGTGCTAGTAGGAATAGGCGTTACTGTCGACACTACACTCAAGGGTGCCAGCCTAGTTATCCGTGGAGATACGCTACGGTACCAGCGCCAAATTGGTTACTCGGGCGAGTTTGACTCTGGAGGAGAAGATTTTAGAGTGTGGATTGTCTTCGCTCCAAATAGCGATAGCATTCGCACACTTCAGTTTAGCGTTGACTCCTCTGGGGAGAGTTTTCAGTATCACGCAGATTGGAGCTATTCTGGCAGCGCATTCCTTTTTGGTCTCACCTACGACAGCGCATCGATTCAATGTCCACAACTCGGCGTAGGGCAGATGCTAAGTCTTCAATGTGAGAAGAGGTATTGCCATCACATCGGTCCAGGTGACGGCCACAAATCGACACTCCTTGGCACCTACTCCGCCGACCTTTCTGGAATCTTCCCTCCCACTCATCTTACAAATGGTACGTCCGCAGTGCGAGAGGTGACTCAATTAAGGAGTTTATCCATTCGCTCCTTGGGCGGCTCCATCGAATGCGCTTTCGCATCCTCTCCGAATCCGAGAACTCTCGAAGTATTCACACCCCTCGGTGTGAGGATCACCGAGCAGTCAATTGCAGTGGGAGAGACTTCAGCGACTATCCCGCGCCTCCCGTCTGGACTCTATTTCATCCACATGGAAGGCGCGTTGGTGAAGGTATTCGTGTCGGAGTAGACTTAGCGGGCAACAGCGCTAACCGGCTCGACTCGTCCAGTCGCGGTAATTAACTTGCCATTACCTGTCACAGTCGCACCCGCAGGATGGAGGGCATGTCTCTCCCCAATCTGCTGACGCCACATGGCATAGTAAAGTCCTTTGAGCGCGAGCAAGTCGGCGTGATGGCCCGACTCGACGATCTGGCCTCGTTCGAGCACGAAGATCCGGTCGGCATGCATGATGGTCGAAAGCCGGTGTGCGATCATGACGGTAATGAGATCGGTCCGGCTCGAAACCTCGCGAATCGTCTCCGTGATCTCTTCTTCGGTCAGTGAATCGAGCGAAGACGTCGCCTCGTCAAACACAAGCAGGTTCGGCTGTCGGAGCAAGGCGCGCGCAATAGAGAGTCGCTGCTTTTCACCACCTGAGACTTTTACGCCGCCTTCGCCGATCACCGTGTCTAATCCCTCCGGCGCGCGGGCAAGCAGACCTTGACAGGAAGCTTTTTGTAGCACGTCCATGCACTCGGCATCCGTCGCATCAGGCCGGACGAATCTGAGGTTCTCGCGGATGGTCCCGCTGAAGAGCTGCGTATCCTGCGTGACCATTCCCATCCGCTCGCGGAGTTCGTCGAAGTCGATATCCGTCCCGGAAATTCCATTGTAAAGGATTCGACCTGCCTGCGGTGGATACAGTCCGACGAGTAGCTTCACCAGCGTGGTCTTGCCAGCTCCGGATGGTCCGACGAATGCAATGGTCTCACCCCGCCGAGTCTCAAACGATATATTGGAGAGCGCGAAGTTGGAGGAAGAGAGATGCTTGAAGGAGACTTCGTCGAATGCCAGACTCTGAATCGTGCCGATTGCTGCGGGCTTCTCCGGCTTTTTCTCGATTGGCATTTTCAGCAAGTCTTCGAATATGCTAAGTGATGCTTCGGCTTCTCGGAATGTATTGATGATATTTCCAAGCTCCTGCAGCGGACTGAAAATGAAGAACGAATAAATGTACAGCGCGAAAAACTGCCCATACGTGATCGCGTGGGTGAACACGAGAAACAGCATGAGGAACAGAATGCCATTGCGCAGACCGTTCACAACAGTCCCTTGCAGGAAGCTAAGGCGCCGGATATACTTCACCTTTTGAAGTTCGAGCTGCAGAATCTTGTCCGTCGTCGAGTTCAACCGGCGGATTTCCTGATCGGCAAGTCCAAGACTCTTGACAAGCTCGATATTGCGGAGCGATTCTGTCGTGGATCCGGCAAGCGCGGTTGTCTGAGTTACAATCTTCTTTTGGATGGCCTTGATCTTCTTTCCGAGTACCCAACTCATGTAACCGATCACCGCCATTCCGAAGAAGTAGGCCGGAACAATGCTCCAGTGAACATAGAATGAATAGCCAATGACGAACAGAACGCCGATGAGCGTCGTGAACACAAAGCCAACTGCAGATTGGATAACCTTCTCGGTATCTGTTCGAACTTTCTGCAATTTCCCGAGTGTCTCACCGCTTCGTTGGTCTTCGAAAACCTGATACGGCAGCTTGAGCGAATGCTCGACGCCTTCGCTATAGATCTGGACTCCGAGCCGCTGCGTCAGGACGTTGGTATAATAGTCCTGAAAATTCTTGGCCACTCGCGAGACAAACGCGGCGCCCATCATGAGCAGGATCAGCGGTCCCACGCCCCCAAAGAATTCGGAGGAGGAGAGCGCCTCGAACTTTTTGACGTAATTATCCAGAATCCGCGCGAAGATCATTGGATCGACGAGCGAAAACAGTGTATTGACCGCCGCCAAGCCAAGCGTCAGTAGGACGAGCTTGCGGTATCCGCGAAGATAGCGTAATAAGAGCTTCATAATTTGGACGACGAATAGACGACTGACGTTTCAACGAATATTTTATTGTTGGGTTTCCGGGGCAGGTTTGAAGGATGATGGGTTGAAGGACAGGGGTGGGATCCGACCCTTCATCCCTCAACCTTGATCCCTCAGCCGCTCCACAACGGCGAGGGTGCGTGCCCGTTCATCAATCAGCCCATCCTTCAAGAATTTCTGAATATTCGTCCCCGAAGAGCCAATCTGTGTGTGGCTTTCCGGATCGACCGGGACAAACTTCCGGGCCAGACCAAGATGCGTATTCGATGTCATGAGATAGGTCTGGGCGACATCGCGCAAGGCGCTCAGGATTTCGCTGTCGCCCGATGCAACTGCGGCAATGATGTTTGGGGCTCCATTGGCAAACAAGGCTTCGGTTTCCTCGAGCTTCGCGTAGTCTTCCGGCAGCAGATAATTACGTCTAAGATAATCGCCGTGATTGAACTCGTGGATGATGGCATCCGCTACCGTTTGGACCTCTGGCGGATACTTCCGATCGAACGCAATCTCGAATACGTGCTTGAGATTCACTCCAAGCAGGAGATCGATGATATAGGACCACGGTTGGTCGCCAGCATTCACTCCGCGCAACGTGCGGCCCTGGACCACGACGGTCTGGAAGTACTCGGTCAATGCTTTGAATTCATCGCGGTCGAGCGTCTGCGCCAGTTCACGGTTCAATGTTACAATGCGCTCGAAGTCGGCTGTGGCGCTATGGAGAAGTTCGAGGACGTCTTTGGATCCCGACGAGAGTCGTTTGTGCGCTTCGAGTAATTGAAGCGCAGCACTTTGGAAGTACTTGGTCCCTTCGCGGTTGATGTTCGCGAAAGCAGCCTCGCCCGGTCCCGGACGGAATTGGGCGTGGAGGCCATTCACTTTGGGATTGTGCAACAGATAGAAGAACGCCAGGAAACGGTGCTCGACCCCAAGCGAGGCGGCAAGCGGAATCATCACAGATTCTACTTTTCCCACGGCCAGCTTCAGTTCCTCCGATGGCACAGCTCGCTCGTGCCGATAGAGCGAGCTGTGAATCATCGAGATATAGGTGAATCGCTCGCGCTCCTGCTTGCACACGTGAGAAATTGCGCTGCAGGCACGAACGGATTCTTCCGCGAGCGCGTGGATGGCACCGAGCGCGGGGCCATCATCGATAGCTTTATTCAACTCCGGGAAGCGGAGTCGCATCCAGGCGGAGTAATCGTCGGGCGAAATGGTAATTGGCAAGGGGCGAGTCTGTTCTCTGGTTAGTAATCTCTAAGACTCAACTCCTTGAGTTGCTCCCGAATGATATTGAGTCCGATCTGAAGTTCTTCGCGTGTGATGTTCAGCGGCGGACGGAAGCGAATTGAGCGGTCGCCCGCGCCGATCAGAATCAGACCTTCCTCGAAGCATTTCGCCTTTAGGAGGTCGCGCATTTGCGCTTCGGCCAGATCGAACGCGCACATCAGGCCGCGGCCGCGGGCTTCGGAAACGAGTTCGGGGAATTCCATCCCAAGTTTCTCGACCTCTTCGAGCAGGAATTCGCCTTCGATCGCCGCATGCTCGACAAGTTTCTCTTCAGTGATGATTTCGAGATAGCGTTTGCAGCGGAGCATATCGACCAAGTTGCCTCCGAACGTCGAGTTCAACCGGCTCGAGCGTTGGAAGACATTGTCGTGGACCTCGTCCACGCGGTTCGAGGCAAGGAATCCGCATACTTGCGTCTTTTTGCCAAAGCTCATGAGATCAGGTTTGACAAAGTGCTCATGCGCCCACATTTTCCCAGTCAGTCCGATGCCGGTCTGCACTTCGTCGAAAATCAGCATGGCTTCGTTCTCGTCCGCAAGTTCGCGCAACGATTGGAAGAATGCGGGCGAAAAGTGGTGATCGCCACCTTCGGCCTGGATGGGCTCGATAATGATCGCGGCAATGTCATCCGGATTATTGATGAAGGCGTCCTTCATCTGTTGCACGGCACGGGCTTCGTCCTTGCGCGCCAACTCGCGATTGGCTTCGGTCTGCGGAAAGTGTAGATACGGAGAATCGATGCGCGGCCACTCCTTGAACTTCGGGAAGTACTGTGTCTTATTCGGATCTGTATTCGTGAGCGACATCGTGTACCCCGAGCGGCCATGAAATGCGTAACGGAAGTGCATGATGAGCCGTCCACGTTCTGCGGTATAGCCGCGTGCGAAGTTCTTACGGACTTTCCAATCGAATGCCGTCTTAATAGCGTTTTCGACTGCAAGCGCGCCTCCTTCGATAAAGAATGAATGCGGCAGATACTCCGGCATCGCCAGACGTGCAAAAGTCTCGACGAATTCGGCCATCTCAACGGTGTATGCATCTGAGCTCGACGGCTTGTTGACTGCCGCGCGCCGGAGTTTCTCCTGAAAGGACGGCTCAAAGAGCTTCGGATGGTTCAGCCCGATCGGGCTCGATCCGAAGAATGTAAAGAAATCGAGGAATCGCTTGCCACTTCGGGCGTCTTCGATCCAGGAGCCGCGCGAGCGCTCCAGATCGACGACGAGATCGTAGCCATCGGCCAACATGTGCCGGTTCAGCGTCTCGTGTACTTTGTCGGGAAGGATAGTGACCGGCTCGAACTTGCGGGAGGTGCCGCCATTCATGGAATGACCGTTCGAAGCTGGCTGATTGTCGGTGAGGATTGCAGCTTTCATAGTAATTTTGAAACAAAACTCCGGGAGCAATAGGTCTCTCGGCACTTTTGCGGCGAATTGGGCCTCTTGGGACTATCAGAACGATCTTTATCTTCCTCATTCGGGCGTATCAGCAGCTCATATCGCCGCTGTTCCCGCCGTCGTGCCGGTATACTCCGACCTGCTCGGAGTATGCGGTGCAGGCAATCGAGCGGCACGGGATATTCGCTGGCGGATGGCTCGCGGTGAAGCGTATTAGCCGATGTCACCCCTTCCACAAAGGCGGCTACGACCCTGTACCCTAACACTTAGCACTCAGCACTTCACACATGGCAACCAAACTTTTCGCCTTTGCAATGATAGCGATCATTGCCTTGCTCGTACTCGCCGCGCTCGGTGTGTTCGCCGGGAAGGTCGGGTTGTTCTTTACGCTGATGTTGGTTGCGGCATTAATCCCGATGCTGATAGCGGCTTATGCCGCGCTGAAGCTCCGAAGCAAGAAGCGAGACGATGTCGACCGGTCGCGCGGGAGCGTCCTCAAGCATGTCTGGGAAGAGCAGCAGCACCGGGAGTGGTGACGCTCACTTGTACGCTTGCCGCACGCGAGCTTCCAATGTGTCTTTGTAAGCCGGGCCTGCGGTAAAACCATTGGTGACGAGTTTGCCATCCTTGCCCAGGACAAGCGACTCCGTTACATAATAGGTCGGACCAGAAAGTCCCGCAGTGGCAAATTGGATCTCTACCCGTTGCGTGGAATCCGTGATGAACTGACTCAAAAAATGATGAGCGGAGACATACGAGGTGACAGTATTGAAATTTGTTGGCGCATTGTCATCCGCGAATGCGATCGTGCCCACGCTATCGCCCATCTCGGAACGGACCGAATCGAGTGATGCGTATTGTGCGGTGGAATAGGAATCCGAGGTCTTCCCGAATACAAGGACGACGGGTTTGCTCCCCTGATATTCACTTAACTTGTGGGAGATTCCGGTCGAGTCGAGCCACTTGAACTCGATTCCCGTGCCGGTGCCAATTGATGCCAGAGCATAAAGTGTCGAGACATTGGCGGAATGCTGCGCATTCGAATTCAGATAGTCCGTAGATTGAACGGTAGCTGTTGAAGGGGCGCACGCGGTGAGCGCGAGAAGAGAGACTAATAGCGATTTCTTCATTGCCAGCGAATAGATTGAGACGTGATTGGACTCTGGTGACTGTGATCTCTCTAAGAGAAACCACGCTACCAGATAAATGGTACCAATCGGTACTTCACGATTCTGGAATAGTCAGAATATACCGGAAGATTGGCAGCGAGGAATCTCTCCTCATCGAGAAGCCTCAAGATGATAACTAACGTGATTGGAACGACCGCGATCAATCCCCACCAGGATCCAAGCGCAAGCGGCACTCCGATGAGGAAGATGAGTCCGCCGACATACATCGGATGCCGCACAACTGCATAAGGTCCGGTCGAAATGACCGTCTGCTCCGCCATCACCTCGATCGTGCCAGAGGTAAATGTGTTTGCCTTGAATACGAAGAATACCAGCAGCAATCCAAGCGCCACCATACCATCACCGGCAATGACGATCGGAGCCGGAACCAAGGACCAACCCATCCGGTGATCCACAGCCGGGAATGCGATGACAAGCAGGAACGCAATCTGTGCAAAGCCTTGGATGATCTTCTGTGACTTTTGCTTCTCTGCTGCCGGGCCGGCATTGACCCGCCGTTCCAAAAGCTTTGGATCATACTTCATCAAATAGAGCGTGATCGCGAGCACGGACGATCCAAAGATCGTCAGGAAGAGCCAAGCTTGCCAGTAGCCGAATGTTCCAGCGGCTGAGAACAGGACCGCAGCCAAAATGAGTATCAATGCGAGGAGCCCGCCAAGTGCTTTCCGGTTCAGATCGGTCATTGGTTACAAAGTTACAGCAAAATTTTCCCGTTTGCCGGGTGCGGTATGGCTATTGATTCGTGTTACGCATTGCCTATGCCGAACTTCAAGCGAACCCTCATCACCGCCGCGCTGCCGTATGTTAATGCTCCGTCCCACGTCGGGCATCTGGCCGGATGCTATCTACCGGCCGATCTCTATGCGCGGTTCAAGCGCCTGAAGGGCGAGGATATCCTCTTCATTTGCGGCTCGGACGAACTCGGCGCGGCAATTACGATTTCGGCGGAAAAAGAGGGCGTCTCGCCGCAGATCATCATCGATCGTAACCATACGCTGAACAAGGCATCGTTCGAGAAACTCGGAATCTCGTTCGATTATTACGGCCGTACCTCCAGCGCGACGCACCGCGAGACGGCGCAGCAGTTCTTCCTGGAGGTGCATAAAGGAGGTTATCTCGTCCCAAGAGAAGAGCCACAACTCTATGACGAAGCAGCGAAGATGTTCCTGCCGGACCGCTACGTCGAAGGCACGTGTCCCGTTTGTTCATCGACGAAAGCGCGCGGCGATCAGTGTGAGAATTGCGGGACTTACCTGAACCAGACCGAGCTGATCGACCCGATCTCAACCGTTACCGGGACACGACCGGTCTTGCGGGCGACCAAGCACTGGTATTTCGCGCTCTCCAGATTCCAGAACCAGCTCGAAGATTACGTTGAGAGTCACCGGCTCGATTGGAAGGACAACGTTCTGCAAGGCGCACGGAGTTGGCTCAAATCCGGATTGCAGGACCGGCCCATCACCCGCGATCTCACCTGGGGTATTCCGGTCCCCCTTGACGGCGCCGAAGGCAAGGTACTCTATGTGTGGTTCGATGCACCGATCGGATATATCAGCGCAACCAAGGAGGCGCGGTCGACCGACTGGCAAACCTGGTGGCAAGATTATGACACCCGCTGGGTGGCATTTCTTGGCAAGGATAATATTGTGTTTCACACGATACTATTTCCGGCGATGCTCATGGCGCACAATGCATCAGGCGCCGATCGGAAGTTCATCTTACCAGATAACGTCCCTGCGAACGAGTTTATGAATCTCGAGTCGCAGAAGCTTTCGAAATCGCGCGGCTGGATCATCGAGATTCACGAGATGCTGGAGCGGTATCCGGTGGATGTGATCCGCTATGCCATCGCGACGATGCTGCCCGAGCAAAAGGATTCGGACTTCACCTGGCGCGAGTTTCAGGCGCACGTCAACAACGAACTGGCCGATATCTTTGGCAACTTCGCGAACCGCGTGCTCACGTTCGCCTCGAAGCATTTCGAGAACAAGATCATGGGCAACCGCAAAGAGTTGGACGATGCCGGCAATGCTATGCTCGCGCTGTTCGGCACGCGCGCGAAAGAGATTGCCGCGCTCTACGAGCGATTCCGCTTGCGCGAAGTGACCAGCGAGACGATGGACCTTGCGCGCACGGCGAATAAGTATTTCAACGATGCCCAGCCGTGGAAGCTGATTAAAGAAAACAAAGAGGAAGCGGCGAAAGTCATTCGCTCGTGCTTGGAAGCATTGCGCGCGCTTGCGATTTATTTTGCCCCCATTACCCCGGATGCCTCGAAGCGCATTCTTGCCACGCTTGGAAGCACCGATCCGGAAACATGGGACAACGCCCACGAGCCGAAGCTCCACGGGCAAGTCGCTATTGGGCCAATCGAAATCCTGTTTCACAAGATCGAGGACGAGACCGTGGCGAATGAAGTCGAGCGACTCCGAACGATGGCAGCGAAGGTTGATGCCGCGGGCGCCGGGGTCGGCGCCCACCACGCGAACTCTGCACTCAGCACTTCTGGCGCAACCACGGCTGCGCCTGAGCACTCAGCACTTATTTCCATTGACGACTTCAAGAAGATTCAGCTTCGCACGGCACTGATCCTGGAAGCCGAGCGCGTGCCGAAATCGAAAAAGCTTGTGAAGCTCCAAATTTCTTTGGGCGAAGAGAAGCGCCAGATCGTCGCCGGCATTGGCGAGAAGTACACGCCGGAGCAACTGGTGGGGAAGACGATCGTTGTGGTCGCCAACCTCAAGCCGGCAAAGCTGATGGGTCAGGAGTCGAACGGAATGCTGCTCGCGGTGAACGATGCGAATGGTGTTGTCTCGCTCGTAACACCAGAATGGGCCGCGATGGATGGGCTGGAAGTGCGGTAGGGTAGTGAGGATCGTGGTTCAGTGATGTGAGCTTTTCCGATTTCGATTGTTAAGGAGCCATGAAGCCATTTTGTGTTCGTCTTATTCTGCTCGCCGCAATTGCGGCGTTTGCTCCGTTTTCTGCTCAAGCCCAGTGGTCCGCCGACCAAAAGCTCTCCACCACAGACACCAACGCCATGCTCAACGAGAACATGGGCCGCTGCCTTGCCGTGAGCGGCGATAGCGTCTATGTCGTGTGGGTTGACACTAAGACTGGTTCGGTCTACCACAAGCATTCCTATGACGGCGGCTCGACGTGGAGCGCGGATATGATCGTGGCCACCGGCCACTGTGCGTTTCCTTCGATCGCGGCGAGTGGCGGCAGTGTGCATATCGCGTATCGCGGAGCGATCGGCACCGATTACTACTCCTATTATGTCCGGTCATTGGATGGCGGCAATACGTGGGGCGCAGCCCTCTCGCTTGGAAAATTCTACTGGTGGCCATCGATCACCTGCGAAGGCAATCACGTATTTGTTGCGATCAACGATACGCTTGCCAACACAGCCTATAACTCCGAAGTCTATTTCTTCCGCTCGATGGATAACGGATCGACGTGGGACTCCCTCGTTCGCATTTCGAATGCCGCGGGGCGCTCAGAAGATCCGAGCATTGCGGCCGCAGGTGGCTGCGTCCACATGGCGTGGAACGACAACCGAACGGGCATCATGCAAACGTGGTATCGCCGCTCGACCGACGCGGGTGCGACGTGGCTGCCGGATACCCAGCTTACGAATTCGACGGTGTTCTGTTATTTCCCAATTCTTTGCGCATCGGGCTCGAATGTCGATCTCGCATACGGCGACCGACAGACTGGCAACTATGAGATTCACTTTAAGCAGTCTACTGACTTTGGAGAGACGTGGGCAGGCTCTATCCAGCTAACCCATGCCGGAGGCACTAGCACGGAAGCGTATCCCGTGATCGCGCGGAGCGGCGATGACATTCACGTCGTCTGGTTTCTATTCGGTGGCGGCGTGTACTACGAACATTCCGGCGATGGCGCCAGATCTTGGGACTCTGAAGTGACGCTATCGTCGAAGGCCAGCAACCCTTTCGTTGCCACCGGAAACGGGGCAACCCACGTTATATGGATCGATCATCGTGAAGGATATGCGGCGGTATATTACAAGCATCGCTTGGTCGTCAGCAAGCAGGCAACGCTTGCGGTACCGACGAATCTAGCGTTTGAGAAGTCGCGGGTAGGCGGAGAAGTCGATCTTTCAATCGAGATTTCAAACCCAACCAATACTGCGATTGCAATTCTGAAGGATACCATCGATTCTCCGGTGTTTAAGTGGGTCAGTGCGGCTCCGCCCATGATCATTCCTGCGAATGATAGCATTCGGATTACAATGGGCTTCTCTCCAACCAGTTCGCAGTCTTATTCCGGAGCAGTCTGGATCATAACGAACGAAAGCAGTATAAATCTGCATCGGATTATGTTGAGTGGCGAGGGAGTCAGTCAATCAGTAGTGACGGCAGGCAGCTCAATCGATCAGATTCAGATCTTCCCGAATCCGGCGAACACAAACGCGACGCTCCGGCTCACCAATCAGACGTCGCTAGAAAATGTATCGCTTAGTTACTATGACGTTGCTGGCAAACTCCTGGGTACCGAGACCATTGGGAATGTGAGTGCAGGCCACGTGAATCTTCCGATGCTTTTACCGCAAAGCACCGGTGCACTCTTCGTCCGTGTCACGTCCGATGGAAGGCTGCTTGATGAACTCAAGATTGTGCAATCCCGGTAACTCAGTGCTCGACCGTAAAGCGGACAGTTTGCGTGCCTCTCTTTGTTGTTACGTTGCAGAAATAGACGCCGTTCGGAATCTCCGTGACGTCGAACTGGAACTCACCGAGTGTTGAACCCGAGGTTGTTCCAGTAGTATAGGACTCCACCGTGCGTCCCAGCACATCGAGAATCATCACATGTTCGATCTCGTCATTGGTGACATCGATGCGAGCCGTTGTGCCAACCGGATTCGGAGAGATCCAGAGTGAGCCGGTGATCGCGGGAGTCATGGCGACGGAAGAAGACGAAGCGACGCCCGTCCCATAGACTGTCACAATATCAGGAAAGCCGCCGTGAGTAAAGACGGATACATGGTTGCTATCGCGGCCAATCACGTGCGGCCGATATGCGACGATGACCGTCTCTGTCTGTCCTGGTCCGATCGTATCTCGTCCAAGCGGGGATACGACTGAAAAAATCTGAGGTCCAAGGACGGCAATGGAATCGACGAAGTGACTGACGGAGTCAAAGTTGACGAACGTAAACGATTTCGTGAGACTCGAGCCGGTATCTACGTCGCCAAAATCCAAAGTCGAAGTGCTGAACTTGAAGATCGGGACCTGCGTCCACGCCGAGAGTAGAAAATTGCTGACATTGCCAGACGGAAACGAGTTGCCAATTGCGATGAACCTTCCGGCGTGAGGATTGCCGGTCAACTTCCCGACCGGGACGAAGCTGAGAATTTGGTTGCGGCGCGTACCCATATCGGCGTCCAGAAGGGTCAGACCGTTAACTCCGAAGGAAGAGTCCAGAAGGCCTTTACCAAAAAATTTCATCGCGGCGCCAACGGTATGACCGCCGGGCGTCACCGGTGCCAACATTTCACCGGCTAGTAAAATACTGCCATCATTTGTCAGGGTAATTCCCTTTGGAACAACCTTCGAAAGGACTGGGTCCGTTGCGTAGCCATTCGATCCGTAATTGTGGTCGAGCACGCCGTTGGTATCGAAACGAAAAATCGCATAGGGGATGTGCGTGGAGGAATCCGGTGCAGCGACCACGTACAAATACTTATCCCTTGCGGAGAAGATTGAAATTATCGTGCTATTCGGCACAATGCCCGGCCGCAGCAAAGCATTGACACCGAACGTGCTGTCGGGTCGGCCATTGGTGTCCAAACGGGAAAGGAGAATCTCGCCGGTCGTATCGGCGACTCCAATGAGGAGATAGCGGTGACTGGGAAGTTGGAAGCCATGGACCTGATGGACTGCGGCTGAGACTCTCGTTAGCCCACCATTGCCAAACCGCGACTCCAGGGTACCAGTCGTGTCAAACCATGCGATGGAGAACCCAGCACCGGGCAAACCACCTCCGACATAGCCCATCGCCACGAACCGCTGTTGTTTCGTCGTACCCACCCAGATGGATACTGAGTCGATGCTGCCGAATTCACCATGGCCAATAGTCTGTGCAAAGCTTCGGCGTCCCGTCCCTTCAAATGTCGCATCGGGTGTTCCATCGGATTTCAGATGATAGAGCGTCGGGAACGATGAGTCCTGAGATGGCGCAACTGAATTCGTGCTGCCGCCAACGGCAAATACGCTGTTATCCGGCATCAACAGGAGTTGCAGCGGGTAGTCATTGGTCCCGCTCCAACTCACGTTCGCCATTCCGTTCGTGCCAAAACCAGGCAGCGGGTTGCCGTAGACATCATAAAACAGTAGGCCGAAGTGAATGCCGTTATTCGTCTGGTCGTAAATCTTCCCACCGGCCAGGACATCGAGCGAAAAGCGATTCGCAAAATAACAGGTCACCTCCGCGGACGTGCCACCTGCGGCGGATTCGATCTTTCCAGGCGTGCTAGCGGCTGCGGCGAACCCGGAGTCGAGCTCGAGCGGTCCGACATTGCTTTGCGCGAAACTACGGCTTGGAAGGGTGCAGACGGCGAGGGCGCTGGCGAGCGCAAGAATGATAAACGACCGACTCATGTCAGGAATTAAGAGTTAAGAATGAAGAATAGTAACCGCAGTACTCTACTCTTAATTCTTAACCCCCAATTCCCAACTCAAAATCCTTACTGGCCGGTCACCCACATCATGGCCTTGGATTCGCCAAGCGTCATGTTGGTTAGAACCAGGATGCCAATGAGTATAACCGTGGCAAATTGCCGGGACACAAGGGCGCGGAGTTCTTCGCTGGCGCCACTCATGGCGTTCGCTCCCTGCAGTTCAGCGATCGCCATCTTCTTGATCTTTTCGCCGCGCGGGATCGTACCGACAAAGGCGACTACCATCAGGACGATAAACACGCATTGCTTGAAGGCGAGCCACGGAAACGTGGAGAACGGAAAGAAGGAGTACTGGATGAGCGTGAGCGCCACGCCAGTAACCAGCAATCCAATGAGTGCCAACTTACCCATGATCTCTCCAAGGTTGGCCATCGAGCGAATCATCAGGAGTTCACCCATCGTGCCCCGCCCGGCTTTGCCGGTAATGCGGCCGATGATTGTGACAGCGACGATGCCGACGGCAATGCCGACAAAGATCAGATGCAAAATAACGAATGTTGTGTAAAGCATGACGACAAGAATAGATTAGGTGTTTAGAGACAGGAAGCGGTTACCCGCCGGGTGCTCCCACCGCAGGCGAAGGCGCCGCTTCCAAACGAACACTTTCATAACCCTTACGCTTCGCGACGACACGGTAATCAAATTCACCATTCGAATGAGGATTACCATTCTCGATCACGTCGAATCCGGTGGCGCCTTTGACGACATAGGCCCCGGCGATCTCCGAATTCATTTGAAGGAACACACGCATGGGATCAGCACTATCAATCGTCACCGTTGCAAGAAACGTCGGATCGAGATTGATGTGCGCATGACCATTAACCAAATGGCCCGAGCCATAGTCCGTGAAAAATACCTCGGCCGCTTCTTCGCAGTACAGCTTGCGCCAGCCATCTCCGACCGGTACCAAGGCGGATTTCGTACCAGTGGCAGTCTGGTTGCCGATGACATGAAGACCCAGGCCACCACTGAAATAACCGGAATACCCTCCTGAATCCGGCGTGACCCCGTAGATACCAATATAACCGTTGCCCAGTATACCTTGACCTCCAACTGTGGCGCCATTGTATCCATACACACCTGCGGCCTGGCCCTGTGTCGAAACGACTTTTCCAACTACCCCATAGGCTGGACTTGTCGAAGCATTCGTATTGACGCCATAAACTGCGGCACTGTGAGGTACAGAAAAATTATTCGGAGAATTCGTCTCGCCTCGGATCGCGATTGCCGTGCTTGCAGTGGACCTGACCGCGAATGCAGTATCTGCATTTGTCAAACCGGAATACGGAAGCAGGAAGGCGCCTGAGCCTCCCGTACCATTCGATGCAAACGTCACGCGGCCTTTGGTGTCGACAGTCACCGTGGCGTTCGTGTAAGTCCCTGCGGCAACGCCGGTGGTTGTAAGGGTTGGATTCGGATAGCTGCCAGCGAAGTCCCCTCCGGCATTTCCACCAGGTGGGAATGTGGACGGTTTGCCGGTAATGCTCGACCAACTCGCTGTGCCCGGCGCAACGGAAAGATCGACCGTCGGACCGTTGGGATTTGTGATCTTGACGCTATGATCGCTCGATCCGATGCTGGCGAGCGTTCCGCCGCTGGAGTTCAAAGCATACGGTGCTGCCGTCAGAGGCGAGCGTTCGGCAATTTCATTGCCGCCATCGATCGATAGACCGAGCCACATTGGCCGGTCGAAGGCCACCGATTGCGGAATCGAATCGAGCAGGATACTGAACATCCCATTCTGGGTGGTAACCGTGTCCTGCTTGCTGTAGAGTACCACCTTACCGGTCCGTGTGCCATAGAGTGCTGCCAGAAGGATATGCTGACCGTCAGGCAGCGGAACGCCCTTATTCGTCGCCAGAACGCCCTGGTACGAAATCGTCCGTGGAATTTGAGCGAAAAGTGCCGCTCGCGGTGTTATGGCGATGGCAAGAAGAACTATGGCGAGTGGGCGCATCCTAATTTTGAGGAGAATCTTGCTACGAAAATACTACGATTTGCGCTTCGCCACAACAAATTCGAGAAGATGAAGAACAGTCTCTCACAGCCGCATAACACGGCACACATCACCGCAGAAGTTGCGATTGAGCAAAATCCATTTTTCGATCTGGGTCTCATTCCCGAGATTTGCGAACGGGTCGCCAAGATTGGCTACACCACGCCAACTCCCGTGCAGCGCGAGGCAATTCCGCTCGTGCTCGAAGGGCACGATGTCATTGGCATCGCGCAGACGGGTACCGGCAAGACCGCCGCTTTCATGCTGCCGCTCATCGACTCACTAATCTGCTCCGGCATCGTGGGCGAGAGCGAACCAGCAAAACCAAAATCCGCCCCGGCAAGACCCTCGGGCCGACCGGCCTCTGGCAGGCAGGGCGCGCGTGCTGCTGCGCCGAGAAGTCCTGCGCGGACTCCTCGCGTTCTGGTGCTCGAACCAACTCGCGAGCTCGCAGTCCAAGTCCACGAGGCAACCGTGAGCTTTGCCCAAGGATCCGGACTCCGCGCAGTTGTCATCTACGGCGGTGTCGGCCAGCGGCCACAAGAACGCGAGTTCGAGCGTGGCTGCGATATCCTCATCGCCACACCGGGCCGACTCAACGATCTGCTCGGTCAGCGCATCGTCTCGCTTTCCGGAATCGAATTCCTCGTGCTCGATGAAGCCGACCGGATGCTCGATATGGGATTCCTTCCTCAGATCAAGCGCATCACCGCACAGGTCCCACGCGATCGTCAAACGCTCATGTTCAGTGCCACGCTCTCGCATGAGATCGAGGAGCTCGAGCGCCGACTCACAAACGACCCGACACTTGTCGAAGTCGGCGGACGCCGCAAACCGGCCGAAGGCGTGACGCAGCAAATCTACTCGGTTATGCGGCTCAAAAAGCCGGAGCTGTTGCTCAAGCTTTTGCAGGACATGCAGCGTGATGCCAGCGCGACCGAAAAGCCGCTTACCCTCATCTTCACCCGCACCAAGCATGATGCCGATCGTGTCGCGCACGTGCTCGATCATGCCGGAGTCAACGTGACCAAGCTCCACTCCGATCTGACGCAAGCCGACCGCACCCGAGCGCTGGCTGATTTCAAGAGTCGAAGGTTCGACACCCTCGTCGCGACCGATGTGGCAAGCCGCGGACTCGACATCGAGGACATCAGCCACGTCATCAATTATGAGCCGCCCATGTCGCCGGACGATTACGTCCACCGCGTGGGCCGCACTGCTCGCGCCGAGAAGACCGGCATTGCGATCACACTCGTCGGTCCCGAAGAAGAGCCGCTGATGCGCGAAATTGAAAAGCGCATCGGCATGCAGATCGAGCGGACGACCATCGAAGGCTTCGCTCCGCCGCCGCCGATTGAAATGTCCATAGCCGAACGCCGACGGCTCAAGGGCTGGTCGAGGAGGTAACTCCCCCTCCTATGAAGCGAAGCGGAATAGGAGAGGGCTGGGGGTGGTTGACCCCTCTCAATTTTGTTTTTTGAATTTCATATTCATAATCATTATCGAATCCATTCCATTTCCGCCATTCGCTTCGATTTTATTCATGAAGGACTTCTCTCTTTTGTGTTGTCATTTAATGAACGCCCTCTCCGCTCGGGCGAAACCGCCTAAGTTGTCAATGAGCTAACGACCGGGGCCGCCTTCATCCCTCATCCTTCAGCCCTCATCCTTATCCCAGAAAACGGTGCCCATAATCTGTCGAACAACATACAACATTCCTCACCCCTCGCGCAAGGTGCCCATCAAAGAATTCACGAAGTATTTTTCGCCAGCGAAGTAAGAGCCTTGTCTTAGCTCCGGCGAGTGAGCAGCCGTGGGACTCGAGCATTCGACAACATGCCTGTAACAAATCCCAAAATCCGAGGTTCTTCCATTCGAAAGGACGTTCCTAATGAAGTTCATCCGTATCGGAATTCTACTTCTTCTCCCGCTCGCGGCACAAGCCCAGACAATCACGCTTGGGCCGATCACAAAGCTCGCATATTGCGTCGGCGATACGATGCTCGTGCCCTACGCGGCCAGTGGGACGTTCGCGAGCGACAATCACTTCTTCGTGCAGCTATCGGATGCGAGTGGATCGTTCGCGTCCTACGCGCCAATCGGAAATGACGCAGCTCTGAATGGGTCTATCAGCGTAGCACTGAACAATGTGGGATCACATTTCAGAGTAAAGGTAGCATCTACCAATCCATACGATACGTCGATGAGGAACGCGGACGACATTGCGGTTGTCGCATACCCATCTCCTATCCCAGGCACTATCGCACCACGTTTCAAGAAGCTTGGGCCGGTGGGTGATAACCCATTTACTAAAGCGATTGGGTTAGTCGGTACAGATATTCGGTTTGCGGATCGAGCAGCAGAAGCAAGCGGTTCAACTTATTCATGGACCTTTGGAGATGGATCGACTCCAACCTCATCTTTGACGGATTCTTCAGTCGTAAGGTTCGCTGCGGATGGCAAAAAGATCGGATCAATAACCGCAACGAATCCGACCGGTTGCATTACCGTGGATTCCTTCAAGTGTTTCGTTCTTAGTTGCAATCCAGTTATCCCTCGGGACGCGCACATAGTCACAGGCGATGAGACCGGCGATTATCCAAGCGTTTGGGTCAAGGCTGGTGGACGTTTCACGACGACCCACTTTCGAACGCAGTTTGTATATGTTGAACCCGCTGGCGTCCTGGCAGTCGGCGATAATGAGAACGGAGTCTACTTTGTTCGCGCGGGCGCTTCCATTACGAGTGGAATCACTCCAGAGTACCTTGCGGCAGTGCTATCTCCGGGAATGACGATTTCGAATTACGGCAATCTGGAAGACTTCGACACATTCTATTGTCCGGATCTCACATTCAATTATTCAGAGTTAGGAGTCACCTCCTACAATCTGCCGGAGTCCCAACTCTCCATCCACCAATCCTCCAATCAGCTTTTCGCCCGTGCCGATGCCGCCGAATCAATAAACCTAAAGCTCCTAAATATTCTCGGCGAGGAAGTGCTGGCAAAACACGGAATCGGTGAGATCGATCTCGATCTCACGTCGTTCCAGGAAGGGGTATATTTTGCAGTCGCGCAGGCGGGAAATCAGCACGAAGTGCGGAGAATCGCGGTAGTACATTAGAATTCTCATCATGAAGTTAGCTCGAATTTACCTTCTACTTCTTCTCCCGCTTGCAGTGCAAGCCCAGACAATCACGCTTGGGCCGATCACAACGCTCGCATATTGCGTGGGTGATACGATGCTCGTGCCATACACGGCCAGCGGGACGTTCGCGAGCGACAATCACTTCTTCGTGCAGCTATCGGATGCGAGTGGGTCGTTTGTGTCCTACACTCCAATCGGGAGCAACGCTGCTTCAGGTGGGATAATATCCGTGCCGCTAAACGGTTCGGGATTGCACTTTCGCTTGAGGGTCGCGTCGACCGATCCGTATGATACTTCAGCACATAATGGGAGCGATATTCGGGTTGTTGGCTATCCAACGGTTAAGCCGATGGGGCGTCGAGGGTCGCAGGACAATGACTTAGCTCAGCAATCCCGAATATGGGTCTCGCAACTGAATCGATTCGATACGGACTACCGGCCACTTGCGCTCCTCGATGAGCCGATTGTCTTTCATGACAAGTATGCAGCGGCGGGAGAGAGTTTTCAGTGGCATTTCGATCAGGATGCAACCATCAGCTCGTCCACCGATTCCGTCCCTACGATCTCATTTCTCTCGGAGGGAATCAAGACTGGCTCGCTCACGGTGATGAACTCAACCGGCTGTTCAGTTACCGATTCGTTCAATTTCCGCATCGTTGGTTGCACTCCGGTAATACCTCCATCGACAGTTACGGTAACCCGAGACACTTCCGACATCTATGCAGTGTCTATTTTGGTAAAGGCTGGTGCGCTTTATCGTACCGATTCATTCCAACACATTTACGTTGAACCGGGCGGAGCAGTACAGATCGCTGGCAGAGCCGTTGTCTATTTGGAGAGCGGTTCATCCGCACAATTCCTGGATGGCGGAGGAGGCGTCGTGATTGGGCCGACATCGATCACACTGCCAAGTAACGATATCTACGATACGCTATATTGCGGATCGCTCAGCTTTGACTATTCACTGTTAGCGGCAGGAGTTGCGGTCAATTCCATTTTCCCTTCCCTTCATCAATCCTCCAACCATCTCTTCGCTCGCGCCGCTGCCGAATCAATCGACCTGAAGCTTCTAAATATTCTCGGCGAGGAGGTAGTTGCGAAGCGCGGAATGGGCGAGATCGATCTCGATCTCAACACGTTACAGAATGGAGTTTATTTCGCAGTCGCGCAGGCGGGAAACCAGCACGAAATGCGGCGAGTGGCGGTGGTGCATTAGAAATCTCATTATGAAGTGTGCTCGAATTTATCTTCTACTTCTTCTGTCGCTTGCACTGCCAGCCCGCCCAATACCAAGTCACACCCCTTGTTAAGTGAATAGGAGTAACAGCATGGACATAAGGAAGTCATATTGGCGTGCGCTTTGGGTCCTGGCATTTTTTGCGATGTCCCCTCAGGTGAAGGGACAAAAGCTACCGGGTACCTGGCAGAAGGTGGTGTTGCCCGTTGCCAATTATAGCTTAGGGGATTTCGCATTTGCAGACAGTCTTCATGGCATCGCCTATTCATTTCGATGGAAAATCCTTTCGACAATAGATGGCGGCAAAAACTGGGTCCTCGATACTGACTTAGTGTCCAATATCAGTGGGAAGAGCACACTAAACACGGGCGAGTGTACCGGACCCCATCGGGGATTTTTCTTTTCCAACGACGAAACCGTATCCATCGCCCCAGGAGCAACTGCAGTCCATGAACTTCCAAATATCAGCGAACAGAATTGGAGATTCTATGTGATGCTGGGTGAGAAGATGTACGACACCTCGTACGGATTTCGTGTCGCAGAGTATGTAAGCACACATGATGAAAATGACTATCAGGACAGCGTCGTGATTCTTGTGACTCATGACGGCTGGCAGAGTTCGCAACTCTATGGCAACGCGTTTCTGCTCAACCCGGCGCCACATACAACTCCTCCTGTGTTGTATAGTGGTACCGTTGTCGATAGTAATGACATCTGGATGGGGCGTGGCGCGCTCCATAAAGCGAACGTTCTCCTGCACACCTCGAATGCGGGCACGACCTGGGATACCCTTTTGCCGGTCGACACCAATCGCTATAAGGTCAAAATTAGTGGAATCCAGGTCAATCCTAAGACACACGAAGTTTGCATTCTCTTCTTGGACAGCGGCTCGCCGGACTACGCCTATTCCAGCGATTATGGCAAATCATGGCGGGTCGATTCCACGTTCGGTCAACGGCTATGGCGGTTAGCAAATCCTGCCCCGGGGATTTTGTGGGCAATGATTGGCCAGGGCATCTGTCCGTGCATCTACATAGATCCGCCCGCCGCCATAGTTCCCAGCGAGATGGCGCATAAACTCGCGTATAGCTCCAATAATGGGGCGACATGGACGATTGATTCCGCAACCTTCGCTTCTGACTCGTTGGAAGAGATGCACTTCATCGACGCACGTCATGGCTGGATCGCCTCCTGGAGTCATGATAGTGTAGGAATATGGTATTACAATGCGGACGCAGAAAGCGGCGTGATAGAAGACAATCACTCTTTGGTATTGTCTAATTCAATTTATCCCAATCCCGTCCGCGATGAATTCACCGTCAGCTTCACGCAACCGGAGGGCGAGCGAGTCCGCTATGAGATTAACGATGCACTGGGCCATGCAGTGGCGCGTGGCGAGACGGATCAGCAAACGCTCACGCTCTCCGCGAGCAATTTTCCCTCGGGGGTGCTGCTGCTTCGCGCAGAAGCTGATGGCATCGTTAAGACATGGCGGTTCGTGGTGACGAAGTAGTGGGCCAAACTGGTCAGGCACTTGCTCCCGGCTTCTTTGGTTTTGGATTTTATGCAGGCTTATCATTATCACACAACGGTAACCAAGGAGCACGGAATTCTCTTGCCTCGGCTGCCTCTGGAGCCCGGTCAGGCGGTCTCGGTGACGATCGAGCCAACCCCGAAGTCGAAGACGAAGCGTAACTTTCCGCTACGGGGATTGCCGTTTGCATACCGGGACCCATTTAGCCCGGCTGTCGATCCCGACGATTGGAATATGTTGCGGGATGATCCTGCTTGACACGCATATCTGGTGTTGGCTGGCGAATCTTCCCGAGTTGCTATCGCATTCACAGCGATCGCTGCTCGAAGAGACGGAAGAGCCTCTTGCGGTTAGTGTGATTTCGCTGCATGAAGTTGCGCTCCTTGCCAGCCGAGCCCGGATCGATCTTCCGTTGCCAATCGAGCTCTGGTTTCAAATGGCGCTTGACGAGTCGTCAATTTCTGTCGTCGACCTATCACGTGAGATTATCATCGAATCGACGCGTCTTCCTGGCGCGTTCCATCGCGATCCGGCGGACCGAATCATTGTCGCAACGTCTCGAATTCTGGACGCGCCTCTTGTGACTTCCGATAGTGAGATATTGAAATATGAGCACGTGCAGATACTTCCGGAACGGAAGAATCCTTCTGTGGAGCTTAGGTAGAAAACGTTTCGTATCGCCTCTCATCCGAAACTTATCGCGCCTCATACCAGCTTATTCTCTTCCAATATTTGCCAATTTATGTCCACATCAGTTTTGTCGCTGGAGAACGTCACCAAGACGTATGGTCGGCAGGTTGCCGTAAACAACGTTTCGCTTGCGGTGCAGCAGGGGAGCATCTTCGGATTGCTCGGTCCCAACGGCGCGGGCAAGACCTCGACGATCCGCATGATCACCGGCATCACCTTGCCGGATCGTGGCGCGATTCGTCTCTTCGGTGAGACGCAACACGAAGACCATCAGAACCAGATTGGCTACATGCCCGAGGAGCGGGGACTTTACCGCAAGCTCCCGGTGCGCACGCAACTCGAATATCTCGGCTCGCTGAAGGGGATGGAAACCCGCGCGCTGAAACAGGCGATCGACTACTGGCTCGACCGATTCGAAATCAAATCCTGGGAAAAGAAGAAGACTTCCGATCTATCGAAAGGCATGCAGCAGAAGCTGCAGTTCATCCTGACGCTGCTGCACGATCCCGCGCTGCTCGTACTCGATGAGCCGCTCTCGGGGCTCGATCCCGTCAACGCCGAACTCATCAACGAAGTCTTGCTGGCGTTGCGAGGTCGCGGCAAGACGATCATTCTTTCCACACATCGAATGGAGCAGGTCGAGCAGCTCTGCGATGAGATCGCGATGATGAATGAGGGTAAGATTGTGCTTGCCGGTAAGGTGCTGGAGTTGAAGGCCCGCTCGGGCCGCACACTTATTTCCATGCGCTTCTCTGGCGATGCAAGTTTTCTGCGAACGTATGGCGAGGCGCGCGTAAAGATTCTCGAGCACACGCCGAATGAAATGTTGTTGGAGTTAGGCGTGAGCGAAAAGCCGAACGAGTTGCTCCGGAGTATCGCTGAGTATCTCGAGATCGAGAAGTGGGAATTGGTGAAGCCACCGATCAAGGAGCTGTTCCTCGAAGCCATCGCAAAGCAACCCGCCGCCACAACCCTTCAAGCTTAATCCGCCATGAACAAAACTCTTATCGTCCTCAGGCACGAATTCTTGCAGAAGGTCCGCTCGCGCACCTTTATCATTATGACGGCGATCGGCCCGCTCCTCATGGGTGCGATCATTGTCATTCCGGCCTACTTTGCGTCCACGAATACGGGCGAGGTGCGGAATCTGGTCGTGATCGATAGCACCGGACGACTGGCGCAAGCGATGATCGCGGCATCTAACGAGGACGCAGGCAAGTTCTTCACCAAGAAGATATCGACGAAGGTCACGCTCGAAAGCGTACAGCCCGGCCCGAACGTAACGGACTCGCTCGGCAAGTTGGTCGAGTCGAAGGCGCTCACCGGATACATGACGATCCCCGCGAACGCCATTGCTGACAGTGCCAGCACCGCGCAGATCAAGCTGCACAATCCGAGCGATTACACTGCCGTCGCGTTCTTGAAAGACTCGTACCGCGATGCCGTCCGCGACGCGAAGCTGACATCGCGCGGTATCGATCCGAAGGCGGTCTCGAATGTCGAGTCCGGCGTGCATGTGGAGACGATGAAGATCGAAGCCGGCAAAGAGAAGAAGGATAGCGGCGATACAGGAGTGGTGATGGCCTTTGTCACGGCGTTTATCCTTTACATCTCGATGATCCTCTACGGCACCATCATCATGAACAGCGTGATCGAAGAGAAGTCGAGCCGCGTCATCGAACTCATCGCATCGAGCGTGCGGCCGTTTCAATTGTTGGTCGGGAAGGTGCTCGGCGTTGCAAGCGCGGGCCTGATTCAGATTGGCGTGTGGGCGATCATGCTGGTCGCGCTGACGACGGTTGGCCTCACCGCCGCGAGCGCAATGCTGGGACAGGACGTGATGCCATCGATCTCGCCATTCCTGTTTCTCTATCTGATTCTCTTCTTTGTTCTTGGATTTCTGATATACGCGACGCTCTACGCGGCGATCGGCTCGACCGCTGAATCCGCGAGCGACGTGCAGCAGGTCTCGTTTCCGGTCGTGATGCTGCTGGTCATTCCATTTATCATGCTGCAGGGCGTGATCCAAAGTCCATCGAGCACGAAGAGCGTGGTGCTTTCGCTCGTGCCGTTCTTCTCACCGATTCTGATGCTCGCCCGCATCTTTACCGAGACGCCACCCTGGTGGCAGATCGCGCTCTCGGTCGCGCTGATGATCGGGACGTTCTTCGGCTGCCTCTGGCTCGCCGCGCGGATTTACCGCGTCGGCATCCTCATGTACGGCAAGAAATTCAAGCTCAGCGAGATCGCCAAGTGGGTGAGATACACGTGAAGTAAGCGCCACTATCGCTGTGTGCGCGGAAGCGCTGCTTCCGCGTTTTACACCGGGAAGCAGCGCTTCCCGGCACACAGGCAGAAGTGTACGGCAAGAAATTCAAACTCAGCGAGATCGCCAAATGAGTGCGATATAACTGAGGCAACAACAATTCGTGCCATTCAGAGTCTGACGAGCGCGACAGCATTATTCCGGATTTCAGGCCAAAGCTCATTCCTGGCCGTATGTTTGTCCAGCTTTCTTTCTTCTGTCGTCGCCTTTTTACATTTTCGAGTTTGAGTCTGCGGACTCAAATCCCTCCTTGCCGAACGGCGCCTGCGGACTTCTGTCGTCCACTGTTCTTAAACGAATACATCTATGACTCGTCTCAGCGCATTCGTGTGCTGCGGCCTGCTGCTCGTTTCCTTGAGCGCACGCGCCCAGCAAGTTCCGGTGCAATCCCGCACGCTCAGTTATCAAGGTACCCTTTCGTCATCCGATGGCTCTGTTATCGATGGGCTCCGCGATTTCACGATCCGGTTATATTCAGATGCAGAGGGACATTCGCTCGTCTGGCAGGACACCTACCATGCACAAGTTGTGAATGGTATCTTTAACATTACGTTAGGCTCCGGCACGCAGCCGTTGCCGGCCAGCGATGTGCTGTCCCATCCGATATGGGTCGGCATGCAGATCGGCACTGATGAGGAGTTGCGTCCGCTCGCGCCGCTGTCGGCATCGCCATTCGCGCTCTCGATCGCGGATCAGTCGGTCACGAAAGAAAAGATGGCGACCGACTACGTCAGTTCGATCACACTCAACGGCCAAAAGGTGAGCGGCAACGGCGCCGACATCAAACTCGAGACTGGCGACGGCATCGTCGCGGCGGTCGATCCGGCCACGAACACCTTGCTGCTGAAGTCCGGCCCAACATTGCTCGAAGGCGCTAAAGGCGGTGCTGTGCAGGGCAACACGACGATCAGCGGCTCGCTTACGGTGACCGGCACATCGTATCTTGGTTCGAGCTCCGCACCGGCGACGATCTACGGCAATGCGAACATCCACGGCGACATCATCATGTCAGCGGGCAAAACGATCACGATGCCAGGACTCGCCGCCAGCAGCGTCGTGCGCACGGACGCATCGAGCGTGCTCACGACCGGCGCCGTCGATCTTTCCACGTCTGACGTAACCGGCAATCTTCCGGTGACCAATCTCAATAGCGGCACCAGCGCAAGCTCTTCGACCTTCTGGCGCGGCGATGGAACCTGGGCAGCCGTCGGTGGCGCCTGGGGACTGACCGGCAACGCCGGCACGACCTACGCAACCAATTTCATCGGCACAACGGACGGGGAGAGCCTGCAATTCAGGGTGAATGATCAGCCGTCAGGTATGATCGAATTCACGAACAATCTAAATACCGGCTTTGGCTATCAAGCGCTAAAGAATAATACCTCTGGGGTAGGCAATGTGGCAAGTGGCTTTAATGCTCTGTTGAGCAATAGCACAGGCTCCTTCAACACTGCCACGGGTTATCAAGCGCTTCTTAATAACACTCTCAATGGCGGCAATACCGCAACCGGCACGATGACGCTTCGCACCAACACGACCGGTGTCCAGAACACAGCCACTGGCGAATCAGCATTGTACAATAACACTCTTGGCAATAATAATACCGCGACTGGAGTGACAGCGCTCTTTGGCAATACGACAGGTACCTACAACACTGCTCTCGGCTATGCTGCGAATGTTAGCTCCGGAAATCTCACGAATGCCACCGTTATTGGCGCGAACGCATCTGTTGCTTCCAGTAACACGATCCAACTTGGCGATGCGAACGTCACATCAGTGAGCACCTACGGCGGCCTCAGCGCTGGCAGCGGAACATTCACGACCGACGTGAATGGCAACATTACCAAGATCAACAACGTCGCGACGAGCTTCCCGTCCTCACAGGGCGGTGCAAATACGGTTCTGACGAACAATGGAAGTGGGACGCTCTCCTGGGCAGCGGCTTCGAGCGGCTGGGGACTCACCGGCAACGCCGGCACGACCTACGGCACAAACTTCCTCGGCACGACCGATGGACAGAGCCTGCAATTCCGGGTGAATAATCAGCCGTCCGGCGTGATCGAGTACAATGGCAATCAAAATACCGGTCTGGGCTATCAGGTATTGAATAGCAACACCACCGGCAGCGCCAATATGGCGAGCGGATATCAGGCGCTCTACTCCAACACGTCCGGCTCAGCCAATACGGCGAGCGGATATCAGGGGCTCCATTCCAACACGACGGGCTTCGCCAACACCGCCAGCGGGCTTCAAGCGCTCTATTCCAACACAACGGGCAGCTACAACACCGCGAGCGGGTTTCAGGCGCTCTATTCCAACACGACAGGCAGCGGCAACACCGCAAGCGGGGATGCAGCGCTCTATTCCAACACCACGGGCAACGACAACACCGCCAGCGGCTTGAATGCGCTCCAATCGAACACGACGGGCAGCTACAACACCGCGAGCGGCTATCAGGCGCTCATAGCTAACACGACGGGCATCAGCAACACCGCGAGCGGACTTCGAGCGCTCTATTCCAACACGACAGGCAACGACAACACCGCAAGCGGAGAATCTGCGCTCCAATTCAACACGACGGGCAGCTACAACACCGCGAGCGGAGAATCTGCGCTCATTTCCAACACGACGGGCGACAACAACACAGCCAGCGGCTATCAGGCGCTCTATTCCAACACGACAGGCGCCAGGAACACTGCGAATGGGGCCGATGCGCTCACAGCCAATACAACAGGCTTGAACAATACTGCAAGCGGATATGAAGTGCTTCAGAATAATACCACTGGGTCTGCCAATACTGGAACTGGCACACTGACGCTTTCCTCCAATACGATTGGGCAAGACAATACTGCAACGGGCTTCGCGGCGCTTCTCGCCAACACGACCGGCAACAACAGTACCGCGAACGGCTTCGCAACACTATTTAATAACACCACCGGCACTAACAACACTGCGGCCGGCTATCAGGCGCTCTATTCCAACACGACGGGAAGCGACAACACCGCGAGCGGGTATGAGGCGCTCGAATCCAACACGACGGCCGGACAAAACACCGCTATTGGAGAGAGTGCATTACAGACCCAGTCCTATTCCAACACCAATACCCCGTGGAACAGCAATAACGTCGCGGTTGGGTATCAGGCGCTGTATTCCAACCAGCCCACATCGACGTCAAACGGCATGCAAAATACGGCGGTAGGGAATTTTGCGCTCTTCGCCAACACGACCGGCAACTACAATACGGCGAGCGGATATCAGGCGCTCTACTCCAACACGACCGGCTACTACAATACGGCGAATGGATGGCAGGCGCTCTACTCCAACACGACCGGCTCCGAAAATACGGCGAGCGGAATGCAGGCGCTCTACATCAACACGACCGGCTCCGCCAATACGGCGAGTGGAAGTGCCGCGCTCCTCTTCAACACGACCGGCAACTACAATACGGCGAGTGGAAGTGCCGCGCTCTTCTCCAACACGATCGGCAACAACAATACGGCGAGCGGCTATTATGCGCTCTACAACAACACGACCGGCTCCGACAACACGACGAGCGGAGCCTATGCGCTCTACCACAACACGACGGCTGGACGAAACACCGCGATTGGAGAGAGTGCATTACAGACCCAGTCCTATGCCAACGGCGGCACGGCCTGGAACAGCGATAACGTCGCTGTTGGGTATCAGGCGTTGTATTCCAACCAGCCCACATCGACGTCAAACGGCATTCAAAATACGGCGATAGGGAATTTTGCGCTCAACGCCAACACGACCGGCAAATACAACACCGCGAACGGCTTTGGAGCGCTTCAATCCAACACGACGGGCGACAACAACACGGCCAGCGGGTTCAGTGCGCTCCTTCACAACACGACGGGCAACAACAACACCGCGAGCGGGTATGAGGCGCTCTATTTCAACACGACGGGCGCCGACAATACGGCAAGCGGAATAAATGCGCTCCTGTTCAACACGATCGGAACCTTCAATACTGCGAGCGGATATTCGGCGCTCAACGCTAACACGACGGCTGGACAGAACACCGCTATTGGAGTGAGTGCTTTACAGACCCAGTCTTTCTCCAACTCCAATACCCCATGGAACAGCAATAACGTTGCCGTTGGGTATCAGGCGCTGTTTTCTAACCAGCCCACATCGACAGGAAACGGCATTCAAAATACGGCGATAGGGAATTTTGCGCTCAACGCCAACACGACCGGCAAATACAACACCGCGAACGGCTTTGGAGCGCTTCAATCCAACACGACGGGCGACAACAACGCGGCCAGCGGGTATGCAGCGCTCTATTCCAACACGACGGGCGCCAACAACACGGCCAGCGGGTATGCGGCGCTCAACTCCAACATGACGGGCAGCAACAACACCGCGAGCGGCTATCAGTCGCTCATACTCAACACGACGGGCAGCAACAACACCGCCAGCGGGTATGAGGCGCTCTATTTCAACACGACGGGCAGCAACAACGCGGCGAGCGGCATGTATGCGCTTTATCACAACACGACTGGCGGCGACAACAGCGCGAGCGGCTACGAAGCGCTTTACTCCAACACGACCGGCAACTGGAACACCGCGAGCGGCCATACGGCGCTTCAGACCAACGCAACGGGAGACCACCTGACTGCCATCGGGGAAGGCGCGGACGTCAGCACGGACGGGCTGACGAACGCGACGGCCATCGGCGCGACCGCGATCGTAACGGCGAGCAATACGGTCCAGCTTGGCAATACCTCAGTCACGAACGTGAGTACCTCCGGAAACCTCACGATTACAACCGCTGGAAATGGGATCGCCATCAAGGGTGGCTCCAATGCGAAGATCGGCACGGCCACGCTTGCGGGTGGGACCGTTACGGTCAGCACGACAGCGGTGACGGGCAATTCGCTGATCTTCCTGACGGTTCAGGCTGCTGGCGGAACGGTCGGTAACTTAGCCATCGGGACTGTCACGGCGGGGACGAGCTTCGTCATCAACAGTAGCAATGCAGCCGAGACCTCGACCGTCGCCTGGCTCATTGTTGAGAAGAACTAAACCGGCATCCGCAGTTCGCAACGAAACTGCAGCGGCTAACTCCTAAACGGAATATTTTCAACCGTCGAGACGAGAGTTCAGAAAGAGCCTGCCCAATGTGGCAGGCTCTTTTTTTTCTCTTGTTTTTCTGACGAACTCGGAGGTCGGGGCGTTGCCGGGCTCACGGCGCTCCCGCGCCATGCTACACAGCGCGGCCTCTCCGAGGCGGGGACCGGCGGGAGCTTGTCGAAGGTCCCTACGATTATTTGCAGAATTCATCGAAAATATGCGATGCCGCAGGTATCGAACAACGTTATATTAAGTGAAGGGGAGTCTCTCGGGAAAATATGAAATATGAAGTATGAAATATGAAATTGGCTGTTTTCAATTCAATATGTTGGCTGTCACGGTGACACCGCAACTGCTTCATGAAAAACTTCCGAAAACGTAATATAAAATTATATAGCGTGTCTGATGGAACACGTGAGAATCGCGAGAATGGAGCTGGCGTTCATTAAATGACAACTCAAAAGAGAGAAGTAAAGTATTACTTTAACTTTGGGCACCTATTTCAGGCGGCAAGCTGCGTCACTTACCTAGTTTGTAGGCGAGGAGCGTTCGGGTCCAGGCCGGCATTGCCGGGCTGCCATTCGTGGAGCGTTCTTCTTGTTCTTTGACGAAATAGCCGAGCTTGGCGGAGTACCAGTAGGTATCGGTAATCACAAACGTGGAGTCGAGCGAAGGTTGACCGAATCGCGTGTAGACCGTCGTTTCCCGCGCGAGTTTCGTGCACACGAAGTATTGACCGGCCGCGAGCATGACCTCATCGTCCAGATACATATTCCGGATTGTGATGATGCCATCGCCGATGACCCCGTCCTTCTTCACTGGTGTTGTCGTGGTCATCTCGTATGGCATATGAGTACCGATGGGCAAGGCCAGGTTGTCGCAGCCGCAAATCCTGAGATCGCCATTGGCAAGGACCTGGAAGGAATCAATCGCTGTGGTCGAAAATGTGCCGATGGTATCTGACAAGCGATGAGCGTAAAACCTGGATGCAATGGTGTCCATGAGTGTGACATGCTCCGTAAGTTGCACGGCGGGATCGGTACCGGCATAGCGAAAGGTAAACGTGCTGCCATCCTGCGGGATGACTGCGGGATTAGCCGAAGGATCGGGGCCAGTCGAAGATTTGCAGCCAGCTATGGAAACGATGCATAGCACACTTAGGAGGAGTTGCTTCATGCAGTAAGAACTTCGGAGGGAAGGAAAAGTTACAGGATGAGAATAAGGATTCCGCGGAATCCCGGTTCTATCTCAGAGTATAGAATTCGGTCTTCTCAAAGGCATGGATCATGATCGTACCGGCGCGGACGAGGGAGACGAGAATTTTCGAGGCGCGCCGGTGGCTAATGTTGACCAGCTCGGCGAACTCATCGAGCGTGATGCGGCCATAGCGCTCCAGATAATCGAACAGGGCGCGCTCGTTGTAGCCGATCGAAAGTTTGAGCGGCTCGGATTCGGGACGCGCGCCACGCATGACTTGCATCATCTCTTTGCTGGCCAGGACGGACTTGTCTTCGTAGCGGACATATCCCGTCGCAGTCTGCTCCTTGGCCCGTCGGCCACTGGAATCGTATTCGACCAGATGATGCGGTTTGTTATGGCTTTCGGGCACGCGGACGAGCACGATGTCGAGTCCGCGTCCGGCATGGACATTTTCGGTGATGATGTCGGCTGGCGGCTCGATCATAAAATGCGCCGCATGCTCGATCTCCTCCAGTTCGGATTTCTCGCTGCGGACTCCGACGACGGTTCCGTCATCATCGACACCAAACAGGATGTAGCCGCCACGGGTGTTGGCGAATGCGATGATTTCGCGAGCAATTTTTTCGGGCGAAGAAAATCTTCGTTTGAACTCCACGTCCGATCCTTCGCCCGAGTCGATCAACTCGTACAGCTCGTGCCGGCGAATGGGGTAGGATAACGAACGCACTGTCTAAACCTGATTTAATAAGATGCTGCGGATAACGAACGACAAACTACGGACCTGAGAATCCGATCACAAACCGGCATCACGGTCCAGGGGATCTTACGGCGTATCTGCTGAGTCCTTCTGGCGTCAGGAGATAGATGATGCCATTGCGCATGGCCATATCGGTTGGCACCCAACGCCGGTCGTCGGTGCCGACGATGGTCCATCGGCCAATGGGATCGAGTGCCGGGGCGCGAAGCAGCGCGACTTCGGTCGGGCTAAAGACGAATACGGTATCGTTGGAGGTGAGGAGACGGCGGGTGGGCAGCATATCGGTGGCGCTCGGAATGGGTCCGAGGGAGCGGCGCGCGATGAAGTTGCCCAGGTTGTCGTATTCGACGACGGAATTATCAGCGTCATCGAGCACAAATAGTCGCTCGGTCTGGTCGACTGCGAGCCGTGCGGGACGCGTGACAATGGCTTCGGGCCGTGTGGCATCCGTGAAGCCACCGATTACGCGTTCGACGGTATAATCCGAACGGACTTTGAGCACTCGTTTATTTTCCGCGTCGGCGACATAGATATTTCCCGCATCATCGACTGCGACTGCGACGGGATAGCCGAATCGCTTCGCGGCATCCGGATTGTCGCGGGTTTGTAGCGTCGAGACGTAGGCGAGATCCTTCGTGTATTGCTCGATGCGATGATTGCGGGAATCAGCGATGAAGATCGCGGTGGAAAGCCGCGCGTCGACATCGAAGAGTCCGTTGAATTGGTAATGGTCCGAGCCGGTTCCGCTGACACCGGCGAGACTATCGCCGGTGTGGGTAAACTTTGCGAGCGTATTGCGACCCATGCTGATCGCATAGATATTTCCGAATTGGTCGATGCTAAGTCCGGTGCCACGCTCGAACGGATAAAGAAAATTTTGACGCTCGAGCGATCCCGTGATGGGCGCGGTCGCAACGGTTGTCTTCTGAGCGGAGCCGCAACCAGCAAGGCTCACAATCAGTATCAGCGCAAGGCAATACCTAGCATTCATGGTTATTTTCAAAATCGAATCCTGAGTGCCAGCCCGTATTCCTGTCGCGAAGGATCGTAGAACGATCCGATTGGAGTGGGCGACGGATTGGAAACATCGAAGTCATAAAGATTAGCAGCGATGTAGGCGTCCAGAAGAGTCGCAATGTACGTCAGCCCGACATAGATCCACCATTTATCGCGATCGTCACGGTAAAACTCACGGACCGGCTCGTTGCGCATCGCCCAGAGGCTATCGCCTGGGGTATGACGTGCGTATGCGTTGGTGATCGTATCCTGGGTATAGTGGTAGCGAAAATTCTGGATGTAGGCGCCATAGAGGAATCCGCCACCAAGTCCCCAAATGATCGGCACCTTCCACCATTGGTCGAGATACGCCTGGCCGGCGCCGGGAATTGCAGCGCTCAACAGTATTGCTTCAAGCGGCGATTTCGTCATGTGGAATGCGCCGGTATCCGGCGTGGCAGAGGTACGCTCGGCAGCACGGATAGTATCGACCTGCGCCCGCGCGGGCAATGCTGAATGGAGAATGATGATTGATGAAAGAAGACAGGAAATGATGATCCTTGCCCAACGGAGCGAACCCATTCCTTCATCATTCATCATTCTGCAATTACCAGTTGACGAAGCGCCGGTTAGCGCAGCGCTGCCACGCATTCGATTTCGACTCTTGCACCTTTTGGCAGCGCGGCAACCTGCACCGTGCTTCGAGCCGGACGCGAAGTCCCGAGCAGCTCGTCGTAGACTTTGTTCACAACCGCGAAGTCATCCATGTTGGTCAGAAAAATCGTAGTCTTCGCGACGTTGGCAAACGTGGCTCCGGAGGCCACGAGCACGCGGCGAAGATTCTTCATCACCTGTCGGGTTTCTTCCTCGATCGATCCATTTTTCATTTCACCGGTCGCTGGGTCGAGTGCGATTTGACCCGAGCAAAACAAAAAGTCGCGCGTGCGAACGGCCTGCGAATAGGGTCCGATCGGTGCCGGAGCGTCGGGGGATAAAACAATTTCAAGAAGGCTTTGCATGGGCAACGCTGAGTAAATAAAAGATGAGTGCTTCCGTTATGCTTCGCGCACGGATGACAGCAATTCTTGCAGGCGCTCTAGATCTTCGAGCGAATAAAATTGGATAGCGACTTCGCCGGTCTTGTCCGGTTTCATACGAATTTTTACCTGCGTGCCAAGATTGCGTTGTAAGCTGGTCTCGAGTTCGCGAACTCCGGCGATTGAAGTTTCGCTATCGGCATCTCCAGCGCCCACGCTCCGGCCGTTGTTCTCTACGCGGCTTCCGCCAATCCGTTTCGCGCCGGATGCCCGCTCACCCTGGGTGCTCCCCTGAACGGCGGAAGGTTTGCTGGACGCGAGGCGCGCAAGTTCTTCGAGTTTACGAACCGAGAGTCGGTCCCTTACCGCGACCTGCCAGAGTTCAACCTGCTTTTCGTGACTCTCGACTGCGAGCACGGCCTTGGCGTGTCCAGTGCTGAGTTCGCCAGCGCGGAGCGAATCTTTGATCGACTCAGGGAGCCGGAGCAGGCGGATGGAATTCGCAACCGTTGTCCGATCTTTGGAAATACGCTCGGCAACATCTTCCTGCGTCAAACCGCAATCCTCGATGAGGCGCTGATACGCTTCGGCTTCCTCGACCGGATTGAACTGCTCGCGCTGGACATTCTCGACAATTGCCATCTCGAGCATTTTCCGGTCGCCCTCGACTTCCAGAACATAGGCCGGAACATGCGTGAGTCCCGCCTCAATGGATGCGCGAATGCGCCGCTCGCCACTGATGAGTTCGAAGCGCTGATCTCCAGCACGCCGAACGGTGACCGGCTGGATCACGCCATGTGTGCGGATGGATTGCGTTAAGTCTTCTAAGCTCTCTTTCGAGAATTCCTTGCGTGGCTGAAGCGGATTCGGAGCAATGCGTGCGATCTCGACCATCGCGAGATATGGCCCGGTGCGCGGCGAGGCTGCTGCTGCCGGGCGAGAACGCAGTTCCGGCGAAACCTCATCCAGCTCGATTCCGCCGACGCGTTCTTCTGCCTCCGCGCCGGGGATGAGCGCGCTCAGGCCTTTCCCTAAAACCGATCGTGTTTTGGACATTCAGCGAAGCACAACCCCCTCCATGAGGGGGCGGTTTCCGGCAGGAGTTTGGGTCACTTCGAAAAAGTGATGGTCACGCGAGGTGATGCGGACGTGTCGGACCAATCAATCGTTTTATTGACGTCATTCTCGTCCACAAATACCCGAACTCCTGACTTGTTAGTCGAATCCACTGAAAAATAGGAGCTTGCAGGGTGGGGTTTGATTCCAATGAACGTTACGTTCGAGCCCGTTTGCGCAAAAAAATTAACTGAGCTGAGACCATAGTTCTCTGAATTGATTTGAAGTTCGAAAGACTCCTTTCCCCCCATTATCTGGTGATCATAGTAGTAATAACGATAAGCACTAAGACTAAGAACAGCTGAACCAACCTGGTTTAACACGCCACTTAGACCTTCTCGATAAACCACCTCTGTTTCCCAAAAATTGTTGTGAGTGGGGTCGGCAGGTGTGTAAGAATAGGATGTGTCCCGGCATGAAAAGGAAGCCCCGTTCCAGACAACTTGAAAGCCCGCAGAGATGCTATCAAGAGCGCGCGACGAAACTGTTGTGACAGTTCCAGGCTCACTGCGGTGCGCGGTTTGAATTGTTCGGTTAGTCATCCCGACACCTGAAATCGTGACGTGTTTGAAGCTATGTAAAGTAGCAAGATCGACATGCCCTAAGGCAACCGTTATCTTCTTACTGAATGACGAGAGTTGGTATTTGGTTGCCGAATCGATCAGCAATACGGTGACTATATACACACCTTCGTTCGAATAGGTATGAGTCAAGGAGTTGGCGGCTGATTTGGCGGAATCTCCATCCCCAAATCTCCAGAGATACAGCCACGTGGAGCGAATCGAATCCGATGCGGTCACCTTAAAGGATGTCGGGTCACCGGGACGCACCGTGTCGGGTGCTTGAATGGTTAGGATCGGCCCAGAAGTGGTCGGCCCGGAGGGGATCGGTCCGTTCGGAGTGGACAAACAAGACACGAATACCAAAAGAGGAATTAGAGGGATCGATCGATAAATGATTTTCATCGTAATCCATCAAACAGGGAAGGATGAATATGGTGCGGAAGGGCTCGATTTGTGACCTTAATGCGCCCTTCGATCACTGCATTTTGCCCGCCACTACCTTCCCCCGAATTGTGTTACTGCACCCCGATGATAAAGGCCATTATTTTCGCAATCGTCCTCCTGGCCGCATTTGGCGGCATTCTGATCAATAGCAAGCGGCTCATCGACTTCCTCCGGTTGGGCCGGTGGACCGACCGGTTCGATAAGCCCGGAGAGCGTTTGCGCCGTGTGCTGACGGTCGCCATTGGGCAATCGAAGATATTTCGCGATCCCATCGCAGGGCCGGTCCATGCATTCATTTTTTGGGGTTTCCTGGTGCTGATATTCGCCGTCATCGAGGCAATTGGCGAGGGACTTACCGCCGGGCATTTTTCGCTATCGTTTCTGGGGCCGGTTTACACTGTGATTACTGTCTCACAGGATATTTTTATGGCGCTGGTTGTGACCTCAGTCGTCGTTTCCTTCTGGCGGCGGTTTGTCACGAAGGTCAAGCGACTTCAGGGCGATCGACATGAGCGAATCGACGCCTCCGTGATTCTTCTTCTGATTCTGGTAATCGTCTGCTCGCTCACGATTGCCAACGCCGCTCGCATGGCACTCGGCAACTCATACGCGTGGGAAGTCCGTCCGCTTGCCGCGCTCCTTATGCCGATGTTTCTGGTGCAATCCGGCAGCCACTTGTCGGCCTCAGCGATGACGCCCTTCATCTATGAATCGGCGTGGTGGATTCACATTGTCTTCGTGCTCGGCTTTATGAATTACCTGCCGTACTCGAAGCACTTGCATGTTCTCACCTCATTGCCGAACGTATTCTTCGCCGATCTCAAACGCAAGAATTCTCTTGCGCCGATCAACTTCGAGGACGAGACGATCACGCAATATGGCGCCGCCGACATCCAGCATCTGACATGGAAACAGTTGCTTGATGGCGACACCTGCACGCATTGCGGCCGCTGCACATCGGTCTGTCCGGCGAACTCCACCGGAAAAATTCTCGACCCGCGCATGATTATCATTGCGACGCACAAGCGGATGCTCGACAAAGCGCCGTATCTCACAGCGCAGTCGGCATACGGCTTCGATACCTGGTCGGGTCAGGCCATGAAGTCTCACGTGGCCACGAGTGGAGAGGCGCTCAACGATGAGATCGTGACGCCGGAGAATCAGACGCTGAGCCACGCCCAGGGGATGTTGCTCTACCAAAAGCCCACGCTCACGCGCGAGGAAGTCGATGCGAAGAAATTCGTCGGCGATTACATCCCGGACGAAATGCTCTGGCAATGCACCACATGCCAGGCATGCATGACCGAGTGTCCTGTCACGATCGAACATGTGGACGAGATCATCGACCTGCGGCGCAATCTCGTGATGATGGAGTCGAGCTTCCCGCCGGAGTTGCAGTCCGCATTCGGCAACATGGAAAACAACTTCTCGCCGTGGGCATTCTCGCCCAGCGAGCGTGGGGAATGGGCCGAGGGACTTGGAGTGAAGACGATGGCCGATGGTGGTATGGACAAACCGCCAGTCCTCTTCTGGGTTGGCTGTGCCGGTTCGTACGATCAGCGCGCCAAGAGGATTTCGCGTGCGTTCGCAGAGTTGATGCAGATCGCCGGCGTTGACTTCCGGATTCTTGGCAATGAAGAGAAATGCACAGGCGATCCGGCGCGCCGCATGGGCAACGAGTATCTCGCGCAATCGCTGATCCGAGAAAATGTTGAGACGCTCAATCGCTATCAGGTCCAGAAGGTCGTGACGGCGTGTCCGCATTGCTTCAACGCAATTAAAAACGAGTGGCAGCAATTCGGCGGGAATTTCGAAGTAGTACATCATACCGAATTGATCCAGGACTTGCTCGATCAGGGCCGCATCAAACCGAAGAACGAATCACAGCAGAAAGCTACGTACCACGATTCGTGTTATCTTGGCCGCTCCAACGACATTTACGAAGCCCCGCGCACCTCGCTCGCAAGCGTGCCGGGACTCGACATTATCGAGATGGACCGTTCGCGCTCGCGAGGATTCTGCTGCGGCGCCGGCGGCGGACAAATGTGGATGGAAGAGAAGCAAGGCAAGCGCATCAACATCGAACGCACCGAAGAGGCTCTGGCCACCGGCGCGAAGGTTGTCGCATCGGCTTGCCCCTACTGCATGACGATGCTGACTGATGGCGTCAAAGCCAAAGGCGAGCAGGAGACCGTGCAGGTCAAGGATATCGCGGAGATCGTGCTGGAATCAGTGAGGTAAGTCTCCTCCATCAAAAATAGATGCGGGCAATCGCTGCTGCCTTGGTGTTCAGCTGGTGACCGGTTGGACTGGGTGCGCTCTGCGATGTTGATGGGGATGCTGGAGTGATCGTCGTGGTTCTCGTCAGCGTGCCGTAGTTCAGATATTCGACCTCTGCTTCGACACCCATCGAAAATGCACGCGAAAAGAAATACTCTCCGCCGAAGACAAGGCCAGCAAAGAAATCGGTTCGCGAGTAGTTATCTGTGCTTATCTGGATTCCAGAGCTGAAGAGGCTGTCGGTAGCCTTATCCGTTTCGTTATACGCTTCGATCCCAAGTTTTGGCCCTATGTACACACTGGCACCCGAAGCGACTGGAATGAGATAATAAAAGCCAGAGCCAAAGTGAAGAAGGCCGAAGGTCACGTCCCTGCCAGAACCATTGTACAGTGGACTCGAATAGGATGAGGAAACATAGCCGATCTCTGGTTCGATCTTGAACGCCGAGAAGCGCATCGGAATCAGGAAGTTGACCGCGCTGAGTGTCACATCGGAAAATGGATCCCGATTGTTCTCCGATCCAAGGACAGCTACGTTCGTTGTAATCGAAACGCCGAGCCCGATATGAAACGCCGAGTCATTTTGCACATTTGATTGCTGCGCGCTTGCGATATTTCCCGAAAGGAGTAAGCTCGATAGACTCAACGCGAGAAGACCCAGGGACTTATACACGAAGTCTTTCATAGAATTGACGAGTAAGTGGATGAAACAAAGATACGACAGCGGAGAGGAGGGAGCGACAAAATGAAACGTAGCCACTCGATACATTTCCGAGCACGCAGGTCTTCCGTTTGCCTTTGATAAAAAAAATGAGGGGCGGTCCCCCCACGGGCCACCCCTCTCCTCATTGGCTTAGGCACGTTTCTTCTTATCTCACGCGCCCGTTACCACTCTTTGCCTGAACTCCGATATTATCGCATCATGGTTCTGACTATCTTCCTGGATTAATGATGGCATATCCGATTCTGATCTTGTCCGATGTCGAATAGTTGGAGCCACTGGTGATCGTCGGTATCATGCTGACCCGGATGTCGAATGCTCCAGTAGTTCGATTATTAACGTCGATAAAGTATACCGCTGATCGGCAATCCGGCGCATTGCCATCGTCAATTTTTGAAAGCACGCTGATGAGCACGATGCTGCTGGCAGAAGCATATCGATTGTTGATCGTGAGGGTACCAAGATTTTGGAAGAGGCCGGCGGTGGGCGCAACTGTGCTAAGGTTTCCGCCGCCAAGCGTGAGTTCGATCACGCCGCTGGGTCCTTGCGCGGAATAGGCCGTCCCGCTGGCTGCGCCCTCGACGGTCGTTCCGACCCCTGGCGCTTCTGTTGTTCGACCCATTGCGAACTCGCCATCATTAATTTGCAGCGCGACGTTGGTCTGGCCTGCACTCGTGTTGACGTTGCCAGTTGCGAGCACTCCAATCGAACCGGTGCCCGCACCCGACGCGTTTCCCCAAGTGCCGACAGCGGCATTCAGTGTAGCACCGGTAGCCTCGCCCATGATGGCAGCGACTTCATCGGTTGTACCTGTGTACAGTGAACGCAATTGGTGCGCCGACGTCGTCGTATTGATCGCGACTTGTCCGGTGGAGAGAATACGCATTCGCTCCGTATTGGCAGTCTTAAAGACGAGCGGCTGTGCGTCCTTCGTCCCGAGATAATTGTAGGAGGCTGTCGTTCCGGCGTTGCCCCAGGTTCTCCAGTAGAAATTTCCGGTCGAATCCCAGACTGGTGGTGAATTCGACCCTGTAGAAGTGAGGAGATAACCGGTCGTTCCGGCTAGTCCATTAGGCATGAGTGCACCGGAGAACCGAATATTCCCGGTGACATCGAGTACTTCAGCGGGCGCATAGTTGCCAATGCCTAGTTTCATGGGGGTAGCTCCGGAAGAATAATACACGATGGTATTATCCGTGGTCACGTTGCATCCCTGGCCAAAGGCCATTGAATAATTGCCCGTAACGCTGTTGTAGCTGCCACCCAATACCGTTGAGTAGGTGCCACAGGCGCTGTTGTTGTTGCCCCCGACGACGATAGAGTAGGTGCCACACGCCGTATTGTATTGGCCTGCGACCACCGAGGCGTAGGTGCCGGTAGCTGAATTGTTACTGCCACCTCCGATCGTACTATATGCGCCGGAAGCTGTGTCATAAAATCCGCCAGCTACGTCGGATGCGTATCCCGAAGCGATGTTGTGTTCGCCCCAAACGACGGTTGCCGTTCCGGATGCCGCGTTGAAGTAGCCACTCGTAATTGAATAGTCGCCGGAGGCGACATTGCCTGCGCCATGGCCGTAGAGTGCAAGATGTCCGGTACCGCGCGACCACATCGTGTCAATACCGCCACCACCACTCGAGCTGAATCCTCTCCAGGTCAAATCTCCAAATCCATCCGTGCAGAGGACCCAGTTTGTTGCCTGGCCATCGGATGGAGGCCAAATGTAATTGGGTGACGCAGTCTGAACGCCGGCCTTGAAGCCTGTGTAATATGACCCTGACCCGGATGGCATAAACAATCGCAGCTCTTCCGCAGTATTGTTATTATTAATGAGGCCCATATTGCCGCCGGAATAGATCCGTACGCGTTCCGTGTCGTTCGTCCGGATGACCCAATCAACGGAGTCCTTCGTGCCGATAAAATTGCCGGTTGGGTTGGTGCCAGAGTTACCGAGCAAGAGCCAACCGCCACCGAGGAACGGGATCCAGGAAGAGCCATTATAATACCAGAATGTCGGAGCCTGACCGGCGTAAGCCCCGGTCGTCGCGGTATCCGTTTCGAAGATAAGCAATCCTGTCGCAGGCGATGCGATCCCGTTCTTCTGCGCCTCGGACATGCGTGGCACAAGCAATCCTTTCGAAGTGCTGGTCAGGTCAAGCAACGCGCTCGGATCGGGTGACGTGGTGCCGATTCCCACGTTGCCCTGTGCCCGAACCGAAAAGACGAATGTCGAATGCTGAAGGATGAATAGGAGAATGACAAATGCGGAACGGCGAACGAGCATTCTCGCAGAGGCGACCGCCATGCGCGGTGCCAGCCACAAGTGCTGCCAGCCATTCGTCATTCGTAATTCGTAATTCGTAATTCGCATTATCTCCCTGGGTTGACTATGAGATATGACAGACGGATCTTATCCGAAGTTGTATAATTCGAAGCGCTTGTAGTGGTCGGAATCATACCGATCTGAACGTCGAATCCTCCGCTGGTACGGTTGCTGACGTCGGCAAAATACTCTGCCAATTTACAGTCGGGGGCGACGCCGTCATCGCTCTTGGAAACGACATTCACGATCACAATGCTCGATGCTGAGCAATAGCGATTACTAACCGTGATCTTCCCAAGGTTCTGGAAGACACCCGAATTTGGTGCGACCGTCGAAAGGTTGCCGCCTGATCCAAGTGTCAGCTCGATCACACCGCTCGGACCTTGCGCAGAATATGCTGTGCCGGTTGCGGCGGATTCCACCACGCTGTACGAACTGGAAGTCTCGGTGGTGCGACCCATCGTGACCTCGCCATCATTAACTTGCAGGGCGACGTTCGTCGAGCCGGCGGATGTGATGCCATTGCCGGTTCCGAGCACTCCGATCGAGCCAGTACCCGTTCCTGAAGCACTTCCCCATACGCCGACAACTTGACTCGAAGTGGCGCCGGTGGCCTGCCCGAAGACGGCGGCCGTCTCATCGGTTGTTCCGGAGTAGAGGGAGTGTAATTGATGCGTCGTTGAAGTCGTGTTGATCGCAACTTGTCCGGTCGAGAGAATACGCATTCGCTCCGTCGCATACGTTTTGAAGACGAATGCCTGCGCATCGCTCGTGCCGATATAATTGAACGGGGGAGTCGTACCACTGTTGCCCCATGTGCTCCAGGCACCAAGGCTTCCGGCGGATGCCCAGACCGGCGGTGTACTCGCGCCGGCGGATTGCAGAATATAGCCGGGTGTCCCGGCAAGACCGTTGGGCATCAGTGCGCCGGAAAAACGCAGATTGCCAACGATATCGAGTGCTTCCGCCGGAGTTTGCGTACCTACACCAACTTTTGCGGGCGTATTACCGGAAGCATAATACACAACAGTGTTATCCGTCGAAACGAGTGCGCCGATCCCAAAGGCCAATGAATAATTGCCGCTGACATTATTGTTTGTACCGCCCAAGACCGTCGCATAACTTCCACATGCAGTATTACTCGTACCACCAACGACCACAGCATACGGACCGCAAGCACTGTTATATTGCCCGGCTACCACGGAAGAATATGAGCCGGTCGAAGAATTATTGCTGCCGGCACCGATCGTGGAGTAGTTACCACTTGCGGTATCGCTCGCACCTCCGGAGATGACCGAGCCATAACCCGAACCAATGTTGTTTTCGCCCCAGACAACGGAGGCAGTACCAGAGGCCCAGTTATCAAAACCATCGGTGATCGAATAATCGCCGGAAGCCGTACATCCGGCGCCGTGACCGATCAGCGAGAATCGTCCTGTTCCGCGTGACCAGAATGTATCGAGACCACCACCACCGGCTGATCCAAATCCTCTCCACGAGAGGTTACCAAATCCATCCGTACAAAGAATGTAATTTGTTCCGTTACCATCTGCCGAAGGCCAGGTATAGGTGACGGAGTTGGTTGTCCTTGGCGATGCTTTAAATCCAGAATAGAGGGATCCTGTGCCGGAAGGTTGGTAGAAGCGAAATTCCTCTGCCTTGTTATCCGCGTTCGTTAGCGCCACGTTGCCGCCAGCGTAGACTCGCAACCGCTCGGCATTGTTGGTGCGGATGACCCAGTCGACCGAGTCGAGAGTGCCGATGAAATTCGTGTTGGCACTCGTCCCGGAATTTCCGAGCACGAGCCAACCCGCACTGAGAAAGGGTACCCACGTCGTGCCATTGAAGTACCAGAACGTTGGCGTCTGTCCGGCATACGGTGAGATTGTTGCATTATCGGTCTGATAGATCATCAGTCCGGTAGCTGGCGAAGATATGGCAACCTTTTGCGCTTCCGTCATCCGAGGGATTAGCAGGCCGCGCGAGATGCTTGTCAGGTCCAGCAATGCGCTCGCGTCCGGAGCGGTCGTACCAATCCCCACGTTGCTGCTCTGGGCATGCGCCCTCGAGAGGCCAAATAATCCGGCCAGAACGAGAAAGATGAGGATGTTGCGGACGTTCTTCATCTGCCTGGATTGATTACGATGTATCCGATGCGAATATAATTCGACGCCGGGTACACATGAGTGTCCGATACAAACGGGATCATCGAGACGCGCAACGTGCATGAGCCGGACGCGCGGCTCTCGACATCGACTCGATAGATGGAGTTTCTGGGATCAGGGTTGCCGCCGCCGTTGATTTTATCGACTACTCCGACGAGAATGATGCTCGAAGAAGTAATGTAGCGATTGTTGATCGTGACGTTTCCCAAATCCTGAAACACGCCAGCAGTCGGAGGCAGCGTCGTCAGATCATTTCCCATCGAGAGTTGAATGACACCGGAAGGGCCTTCCTGGCTGTATGCAGCGCCTGAAGCAGCGGCGTCCGTAGCGGTGCCCGGCGATGGGTTCTGCGATGTACGGCCCATGGCGAACTCTGCCTGCGAAATTTGGAGGGCGACATTGGTGGAGCCTGCGCTCGTAGCACCATTGCCTGTGGCAAGGACTGCGATCGTGCCCGTGTTTGATGAACTCGTATTATCTGCTCGGCCCCAGACACCGACCGATTCGGATGAGGTAGTGCCAGTCGATCCACCAAATGCCGCGGCAGTTTCGTCCGTCGTGCTCGTACTGACGATATGAAGTTGATGAACCGGAGTCGTGGTGCCAACACCAACGAATCCAGTTGAGCGAATTCTGGCGCGTTCCGTTGCATTCGTTCGTATGACGAAAGCCATCGAATCTGTCGTGCCGATGTACGTTGTTGGCGGGCTGGATCCGGAGTTTCCCAACGTTGACCAGTTACTGGTTGTGGGAATTGAGACAGTCCCCCATGTGGGCGGCGAACCGGTCCCCGCCGATTTTAGAGTCAAGCCGGCGCTGCCTGATAATCCATTCGGAACCAAGGCCTGTGAGAGGCGAACGTTGCCGGTCACATCCATGGCCTCGGCCGGGCTCGTATTCTGAATTCCGGTTCGAATCGCAGTCGACGTTGGGGGATAAAAAATAAGTTGGTTCGATCCGGTTGGATGGGCATTATATCCAAAAACCAAGTTATTGTTGCTGGCGAAGGTATTGTCTGCTCCGTTGATGATAATGGAGTTGTCGCCGCTGGTGTGATTGGAATCGCCGCCCAGAATGACGCAGTCCTGTCCAGATGCCTGGTTTGCCAGACCTCCAACGATCATCGTGTTTTGCGACCCGGAAGAATTCCACGCTCCTCCGCGGACGACGCTACCGCCGTTACCGGAAACGCTATTGTTCGATCCACCGGTAACGCAGCCATACTTGGCGCTGCTACTGTTGGAGTCGCCAAATACAGAGGAAGCTTCGCTGCCGCCAGAGCAGTTTTCGGTCGATGCGATCGACCATTTTCCGTTAGTTCGATTAAGTGTACCGAGTGAATAGAGCGATGCCGTTCCGCTTCCGCGTTTCCAGAGTGTATCGCCAAACCCTCCTCCGACCGTGCCAAAAGTCTTCCAGCCTAAGGTCCCAAGACTATCATCGAGGGCCTGGCCGCTAATGCCATCTGTGGGCGGAAGAATGTAATGGATTGTGCTATCCTGATTGCCGGCCTGGAAGGAACTGTATAATGTCCCGGAGCCCGAGGGCTCATAGAATATCAGAGAGCCGGCTTTGTTCGTGGTGTTTGTCAGCGCTACGTCTCCGTTGGAGAGGACACGCGCGCGCTCATGATTATTGGTCCGTTGCACGAGATCGACGGAATCCTTCGTACCAAGGAAATTCGTCGAGGCACTCGTGCCGGCATCGCCTGTAAGCGACCACCCACTACCCGCTAGAGGCGACCAGAAGGAGCCAGTATAGTAGTAAAACGTGCCTCCAGTAGTATTATAAACCAGGTCCCCGGTTGCAGGCGAGGCGATCGCCTGCATTTGAGTGGTGGTCACTCTGGGAATCAACAAACCCTTTGAAGTCGACTCGAGATGGAGAAGGGCCGAGTTATTTGCAGTCGCGGTGCCGATCGAAACGTTCTGAGCAGATACGAGCGTGGGCTCCAAACACGCCAGTATGGTGCAACAGACCAAGGCAACTGTTGCTCGCGCGCATAGGGCCGAGGCAAAGCTCCGGCTCGGGTCCCTTCGGGCGCATCCAAACGCAAACATTAGCAAAGTATCCTACCATTTGGCGGAAATGGTCCACTACCAAGACTCATCCGCACTTCCCAAATATAGACGCTTTGAGAGCCGAAGTCAATCCTTCTTTGTAACTAATTCTACGGCTTTTGGATGAAAAGATAAGTTTAGTGGTTCGCCCATAGAATCATCGTCTCAGGGTGGTACACATTTGTCTCACTTATGGACAGTTGTCGGGCAAAATTGGTGGTTTCGCGGGACCTGGCAAAACTCATCGGATATAGTACCCTCGCATGTAGGATTTTACTTTTAGTGTCGTCGGCGTTCCAGAAGATACCCCTTGCGCCCATTTGAGTTGGATGTTGCCTGCAGTCGAGCCGGTAACCACCACGCCCCAAAAATGGATCGGAATATCTCCGGCGTTTAGTTGGATGGCTCCGGTCGAGGTGCCACTCGACGTAAGAATGAACGTCTCTTGTGATCCCAACCTGACATCATCGACGTAGATCCCGATATCCATTGAAGCCCCAGTGGGGATCGTCCACGCGAGCCGAATTTGAGGAGTTGTTGAGGCGACATTAGCATGCAAATATCCTTCGACTACCATCGAATCATTTGCGTTGATGGGAATGACCAGATTGTTGTCGTTTGTCAAGGTTGTCGAGTTCGAGATACTTTGATCCGCGGGTTTCTTGACAGTGATGACGCCGGTTGTGGATGTGGAAACGGTTGTGGAGGAGCTGATGACGATCCATCGGCTATCGGCTGCGCTGTATATCAGTTTCACGGCGCCCTTCCCGCTGATGACGATATCGCCGGTGCTATTCAGTGTCCAGATCCTGTTCGCAGCCAGCGAACTCGCGCTCTCGTTCGAGATTGTGATCTGCTGTGTTGTGGCATTGAATAGTACGAGCATCTTACCATCGACGCCGCCGGCAATGCCCGTGACCGAAAAGGAGGCCGTTGGTCCCGTTAGCCGGACAAAACTCGATGTGCCGATTGTGAGATTGTTGTTGGCTCCGTTCGAAGCCGAAACCGAAGAATAACGGGTAGCAAGATCGCCATTAATATCGAGGTAGGTTGCCGGCGCGGTAGTATTGATCCCAACATTGCCGCCTTCAAATATCCCGGAGTAGTTCGTGGTACCGCCGGTGGCATTGACATGGAGACCCACATTCGTGGCGGATGTCCCATTCCATGTCCCGGTCGATAGAATGTCCGTTCCGTATTTTGTGATGGAGGGTGTCGAAGATGTCGCCGTATTCGTAAGCAGATTGCCTGTGTAGTCAGCGGTCATTGCGCCCGAAGCCACTGTATGCAGCTTCGAGGTGGGCACGGCAGTTCCGATTCCAAGATTACCCGCAGTGGTCAGTCGCATGCCTTCGAGTGCATTGGTTTTAAAGACGAGATCAGCATTGTCCGTTGTCCCGACGAAGTTCGTCCCAGCAATGGTCCCGCTATTTCCAAGGAGTTGCCATGCGGTTCCGAGAAATGGTACCCAGGCCGTTCCATCATAATAGTAAAATGTTGCAGGACTGATTGCGCTGACGAAATCGGTACAGTAGACCAGCAGGCCAGTTGCGGGAAGGGTCACAGCATTCATTTGCGCGTGCGTCATCCTCGGCACCAGAAGGCCTCGAGTGATGCTTGTTAGGTCAAGTAAGGCGCTTGCATCGGGAGCCACGGTCCCGATCCCAACATTCCCCTGTGCACGGAGCATGCGCAGGTTTGGAGCTAGCGCAAGCATAACGGTAAATGTGAATGCCAACAGGCATTGTAGAGGCGCCCGGTGTTGAGGTTTGGCGAAGAAGAATGCAATCATAGTTCGAAGTTCGAAAGACTGTTCAGCGGATCAGTGTCCCACGGATATAGGATTTTGCCTTGAAGGTTGTCGGGGTCGATGACGAAACTCCTTGCGCCCACTGGATTTGAATCGTTCCAGCGTTTGCACCACTGATGACCATGCCATAAAAATGAATAGGAACGTCGGTACCGTTCATGCCCATGTCACCGGTTGATGCGCCGCCGGCAGTGAGCGTCCACGTTTCTGGCGGGGGTTGGATTACGTCGTCGGTGTAAATTGCGATGTCCATACTTGCTCCGGTTGGAATGGTGAATGCCATTCTCAAACTGCCGGAGCCGGTGTTATGATAATGGATATATCCTTCCACGATCATTGAATCATTCGCCGAGATCGGCAATTGCAGGTCGTTATCATTTTGCAGCGTTGTGGAGCTTCTGACACTTTCATCTGCTGGCTTCTTGGCGAAGATCAGTCCCGTGCTGGACGTTGAGACTGTGGTCGAACTGAGCACAATCCATCGACTGTCCGGCGCGCTATAAATCATTTTGACCGCCCCTTTGCCATCGACGACGATGTCGCCAGTGCTGTTGAACGTCCAAATCCGGTCTGCGGCCACGGAACCAGTGTTTTCATTGGAGATCGTAAATAGTTGGTTGGTCGGGTTGAATAGAATGAGGACCTTCCCATCCACGCCGCCGGCAACGCCGGTGACCGAGAAGTCAGCCGTTGGACCGGTAAGGCGGACAAAACTCGAGGTTCCGATATTGATGTCATTGTTGACTCCATTTGAGGCCGAATAGGAGGAGTATCGGATCGAAGCATCGCCACTGACATCCATATATGTTGCGGGTGCTGTTGTATTGATGCCGGCGTTACCGCCTTCGAAAATGGCCGAGTAATTTGTCGTGCCGCCAGTTGCATTCGTGTGCAGCCCGATATTGGTCGCCGATGCGCCATTCCACGTGCCGCTCGAAAGAATGTCCATTCCGTATTTGGTAATTGAAGCGGTCGAGGATGTCGCCACATTGGTCAGGAGGTTTCCTGTATAGTCCGTTGTCATCGCTCCGGATGCAACGGTGTGGAGCGCGGAAGCAGGCGTGGCCGTACCGACGCCGAGATTTTGCGATGTGCTGAGCCGCATGCCCTCCATGGCGTTTGCCTTGAAGACCAGGTCCGCATTATCTGTTGTCCCAAGAAAATCTGTACCGGCTATCGTACCACCGTTCCCCGATAATAGCCAGCCGGTCCCCGTCATTGGGATCCATGCTAAACCGTCATAAAAATAGAACGTAGTGAGGGACGTATTGAAAATGAGATCGCCGGTGCCGGGTGAAGGAACGGCAAACATTTGAGCGCTGGTCAATCTTGGCACGAGCAAGCCCTGCGAAGTGGAAGTCAGGTCAAGCAATGCAGTTGCATCCGGCGTCGACGTTCCGATGCCGACGTTCTGCGCGAAAGCAGCCGTTGAAAGCTCCAGCATGAGCAGTCCAGCGAATCCGAACACGGTGGCCACGTGCCATATCTTCAAGACACGGCGGAGCCCAACGGGAATGTGAATCCCCAGGTCTATCAGGGAGACCATTGCTAATTTTTACAGAGATGTTTTACGAACAGATGCTACATCATTCGGGGTAGCTCCCAAATATAGACACAAGCCAGAGAAAAAGCAAGCCTCGATTGAAATCTTTTTAAGAACATTCACGCTGCTTTGAAGATCATCCACCCGGATCAGCGAATTGGTGTCTCATAATCATACATGGTCGTCTCAACATACGACACTCTGGGCCGCTCAAGTTCACCAGCTCATCTCCAAAGGGAATGTGTGCGAAGCTTCGGCGGCAATATTCCAGCGCCGAGCGAAGGGATAACGAGGCTCAAAAAATCCTATCGACGGACAACAATGCTCTTCGCAATGTGTGAGTCGCCCGTCGTAATGCTCAGTTGATAGATCCCCGCAGGGAGGTGCGAGACATCCTGACTGAAGAGATGCTCGCCGGCAGTGAGATTAAGGTCCGCGATCTGCCCGACAAGTCTCCCGCTAGCATCATAGAGCATTGCATTTACGTGTCCATCTTCAGCAAGCCCGATTGAAATGTTCGCTAATTGCGATGTCGGATTCGGATAGATCGCAACCGAAAGCGAACTAGGAATCGCAATCTGGTGGAAGTCGAGCGTTCGAGATCCAGAGTGAGTGCGTGTGCCATTGGCATCGATCTGATACAAATCGTAGACATATGTGCCATTGGCAAGGCCATCGCCGTCGACCGTTTGATAGGTCGCCCCATAGGGTGATTTGGCGAGCAGTGATGAATCATGTTCGAAGCTCTTGATCAAAACCGATGGCTCGCCTTCGCGGCGACGTTCCACTTCGAACCCGAGACTTTGAATCTCGCTGTATGTCTTCCAATCGAGTACTACGTGATTCGCGACTTGCTTTACCGAGAACGGTCCCATTTCGACGGGCAGGGAGTTGTCGGAGGTAAGCGATGCGATTGTAAAGGGCCTGTTGATGATTGCGGTGCCATACTTAACGGCCGTAACCACTGCGGATTCGATCCATCCGGACAGATAGCTCGCTCCCGGCGAGAGCGCGCTCACACCAGCCGTAACCCATGCCGGCGTTGGGCCAGGAATGACGGGCGCCAGCGTATCCCAACGCGCGACTACAAGGTTCGACATCGTGGACATATACACCGACATCGTATAATCGCCAGGAATCCAGTAAAGCCGTGCAATTGCATCCGCTCCGCCAGTCGCCGGCGTTACGATATCTGCGTGCCAGTATTGAATCTTGCTGACTTGCTGCAATGGCGATTGGATCGAAGTGGTGTTGACATACGGATAGTTAAAATACTGCATCCGATATGTTGTCGCTGTCGCGCTCTGAGGAGTGATTGCACCGGTATTGCCACGTCCGCTCTTACCAACTGGAAACCAGAAGCGGTTCGTGGAGTTCATGTCCTTCTCACATGGGCCATCGACGTAGCTGGCAGCAGGTGCGACGGGCAGACCCGCATTGTTAACCCAATTGCCGTTGATCGTGAAGTTCAGCACGTTGGTCTGCGTGGTGTAGACAATGCCGTTCGTGAAATACGCATCCGAGTCAACGATTTCCTTTTGTGTTAGGGTCTTCGAGCCGCCATTTGTAAACTGAAGGTCATAGAACGTCGTGATCACTGCGCCACCGACATTCTGATTGGATGTACCGTTGAGGTTTACGGTGCCAGTTTTACGCTGGAATGTGCCATCATTCGTGAAGTTACCGCCAATGTTGTACCATCCCGATCCTCCGGCCGTGGCTGCACTGTTGTTCGTGAAGTCGGTTGTGATCGTAACGATGCCAGAGTCATCGATCGAACCAGTCTGGTTCTGATACGCCCCATTGACCTGCATGAACGAGTTAGTCTTTGTGACAATCGTTGCGCCCTTATTAATCATGAGCTGCGCGCCGGCCGCCTGAGCCATAACCATATACAGCACCGCAACTGCCAAAAGTCGAGCAATTCGACTGGCAGTCGCGGGGGCGCTGATATGCGTTTTGGCAAACGTCGCGTGCTGGGGCATCGCCGGCTATAATTTCCATCAGTTCCGGCGCCCTTAGTGGCAAACTAAATGAAGCCGGCAAACTAAACTATCGGTCCGGAAGCTAATAATATCACCCGTCCCGTCCTAAATATAGACACGCCAAAAGAGAAAGTCAATCCGAGCGGATATGAATTATTGTCGAATACGAAGGAATATGGAGAATTATTGGTATCAGAATTGGACAGTCTGTTCCAGAATGAGTCAAATGCGTCTCACTCTGATACTACCCAGATTCCTCCACTGAGTCTGCGATAGTCTGGCTGATGAGCGCATGGTTTCGCGCTCAAATAAGATGTAGGAGGACTTTTCTGATTAGGGGACGACTATTCACCCAAGATCAGCAACCGGGAGGCCTGACCGCCTCTCCAGAACACCCTGGCTATATAGACACCGGCTGGGAGGCTCATTATTGTTCGCATTTGCTCTGTGAACTCCCTGGACATTTCCGGGCGACCGATCACATCGTCCAATTCGATGCGTCCCTCCTGGTTTGCCCCGAGGACAACTGAGAGCTGCTTCCCCTGAATGGAGATTTGCGGATCCAAGGCTGGCTCTGCTTCCGATGTTGCCTGGACCCAGCGTTCGGCGAGCCAGGTTCTGATCCCATCATTCGAAACCTCGTAGAGATCATATTGCATCGGACCTGAAGAGGTATCCAGAACCGAATACAGCTGACCGTATCTTGATTGGGAAATCAGGCTGCGATCGGACAAGAAACTGGCTACGTTGACTGGGGCTATCCGCGAGCCTCGGTCTAATTCGAAGCCTGCAAGATTTATCTCGGCCGCGGTCTCCCAAGTGAGATCGACACCGCCCGGACCGCGTGTTGCGCTAAAGCTAACAAGATCGATTGGCGTAGGATGGTCTGTATATCCTTCGGATAGCATCCAGTAAAAGCTGCCAGAATCATTGGCAAGGCCAAGCACAGTTGTATCCCACTCGAAAGCGAAGGTCTCAGGATCGAAATTGCTGATTCCACTAAATGCCCATGCCCGGCCTTGATCGCGTGAGCGCCAGAAATGGAGGTGGTTTGGATTTGCGCCGTTTAGCTCGTCGCAATGGAGTTGGAAGGTCATTTCGTCCGGCGCGCCTTGCTGTGGCGAAGCACCTGGGGTGATCACAAAATATCGGAGCGCCGGCCTTGCGTCATCACGGGCACCTGGCGGCTTGTATCCATTGACACGAACGACTCGGGTGCGGCCAATGTAAGGGAGTGTCCCGGTGCGGATCGTTAGCCCGAGGCCATAAAAACTATCGACAGGATTTGAAGCATCGAGCGTTCTCGGAAACTCCGAATAGATTTTGCCGATCACATGACCACCGCATGGAGGATTTTCTTCGGTGAGGTGTGTCAGGATGTCCAGTGAATCGCAATGCAGATCGTCGAGATACCGAATACTCAGTACGGTATTTTTCCGCACAAGTACACTCCCAAGTTGCGAAGGCCCGGACCAATGGCATGTGTCTTTTCCACTGCTGCCAGTGAATCGATCGAAGACCCATACTTCAGAACCCGATGACTGCATGCCACAGCCGCGAAGCCCTGCGCCCGCCGAGCCGGATTCGCCACTATTCTGGTTCACAACGTCTCCTGATATTGTGACGACCTGCGTGTCAAATCCCTGTACATACGCGACTCGTGCGGCAGCGATGATGGAAGCGCCGGAATCGATCAGCAGCGTTCCGCGAATTCGCACCGGATTCGACCGAAACGAAGCGTCCATGCCGTTTAGCGTGAGATTGGCATACGAATGGTCTACAAGATTATTCGCAAGATAGGAAACGTCAATCAGATCGAGATTCTGTGAATAGTACTCGAACGTGCTCGAATCATCGAGGGCAAAGAGCGGACTTGAAAGAGAATCGAAAATGCCGGAGGTGGGAAACGGAATCGCTGATGACATGCGGAATAGTCCACCGGCTGCAACCTGAATGACAGGTCGTGGCGATACTGGAGCAGGAAACGCGAACCATCCGCTGCCAGCATCGAGCGTGCCGAATATTTGAACGAGGGTGTCGTTTGGCGAGGCACTAAAGAACAATGTATCTCTGCCAAGTGAGAATCGACCGTAGATGGTGACCGCATTCAACGCGGCACTTGAGGAATCAAGATAAACTGAATCCGCGCTGGCGATGATCACAGTATCTCCGGCTTGCGGTGTGATGCCTCCGGCCCATGTTGCCGCTGATGACCAAACTCCGCTTGATTGCGAGACTCGTTGACCGCCAAACATCGAGTTGGGCGTGCCAAAGATCACCATGGCGAGGATGGCAGTCACTGGCCACAGGGTCCGGCCTTGCTGTGCAATATTGGCGAACATTATACGTCTGGCAAACGATACGGATGATGTATCTTCCGCGGGAACCTAACATGTCGGAAATTTGAAGTAATTCCTGTTGTAACGAATGATCGCACGCCAACGTATGACTGACGACGTGAATCGTCGCCGATCTCTGATGGCATGAAGATTTCACAGTCTTCTACTATAATGGCTGATACTGTCGTGCTCACTCCTCAGTCGCACTCACTTTGGCTCAAATCCAAAGCCTGGGACCTTACCTGGATTTCCGGCTCCGTGTTGCTGGTAACGATACCGTATGCTTCCTATTACTTTGGTCAGGCGATCGGTCTCAATCCGGATACGGCTCGGAACGGCGTCAACATGCTTGTCGCCTTCCTAATCGGCGGGCCACACATGTATGCCACACATCTGCGCACGACGCTCGATCCGGAATTCCGCGCGCGGCATCAATCCATCTATCTGGCTGCGTTCGTCATTCCCGCGGCGGTGATTTATCTTGGCTACTATCATTTCGTCTTTCTCCTGACGTTCTTCTTCTTCTGGGCGAGCGTCCACGTCTTGCATCAGATCATTTATCTGGTGGATTGTTATAATGGCCGTGCCGATGACCGAGCGACCTCACGGGTTTCCACCTTCAAATCAAAAGCGATCGACTATTCGGTGGTGCTCACGGCGCTCTATCCCGTTGCGATGTACCGGTTCGTCCACGGCACGTTCAAGGTCGGGCAAAATACGCTCTACTTTCCGGACATGCTCAAGATCGATCCAGTCTGGTGGCTGGCATCCATTGCATTCGCGACAGCGCTCACGCTGTATATTTCAAAGACCTATCGCGAATTCCGAACCGGCGAGGGTAATATTCCGAAGACCGTTCTCATTACGGTCACCGTCATCGCGAGCTTCATCACCCCGATGTTCCACGAACTCGATGTGGCGTTCCAGGGCATGAACACCTGGCATTCGTTTCAGTATCTGGGACTCACGTGGTATATCAACCGTCTCCGCTACGATCGCGGCGAGTTACCAAACAAGATCTCAATCTTCTCGCGACCCGGCGAGTGGTGGCGTTACTATGGCTTCAACATGACGTTGAATGTTATTACGTTGCTCCTGATCGGGACCCTGCTCATCACGAAATCATACACCGGACTCTCCTTCGACCAGTGTTACTACATGGTTGTCCTTTGCTTCCTGCTGACGCATTACTATCACGATCACATCATCTTCACCGAGCGGACCAGCTTTGCCTCCGCGTCGGCACTGACGGCAATGTAAGGGCAAGCTCCAGCTTGCCCTGAGTATCTGTCACACCGCGAGACGCCTACTTGATCAGCGTTACGTGACCGGTAAGCTCCTTTGATTTGCCGAAAACGCCGTTGACTTTTAATGTCAGCGCAGGGGTATTCGCATTCCAGTTCTGTGTGATTTCCGTCTTGTATGCCGATTCCTTACTGGAACCATCGAGAGCAGGAATGGCCGAAGCATTCCGGGTCGCGGCGGATACCGTCACATTGGGTAAGCGATCGATTTCAAGTGAGAATCGTGGCGACGCTACACGGGACACCGCGCCAGTACCCTTCGTGTTGATTGCTCGGGCACAGGCGGTATATTCGCAAAAAAGATTGTATGTCCCTTCGGGTAGATTGGAGAAGCTGAATTTGCCTTCGGCATCGGTAGCAGCATGGTAAGTGCGTTCGGAGCCAACCATTCCAAGTTTGATGTCAACGCCTTTGAGTGGCGCGCCGGCAAGGACAATGGTGGCGTATGTGGCAATCGCAGCAAACAGGAAGAAGCCCAAATACTTATGTGATGTCTTCATCGAATTAAGGCGTTAAGTGCAAAACGACTCAGGCAGAATGCCTGCATCCCTGAAATCGTTCAGGCGCGGTCTTCTGCGTTCTTGGGAGACCAAAAGTGCTTCTCCATATCCACCAACTCCCCCTTGAACGTCACGCCTTCGCGCCGCAGCATGGAACGCATTCGCTCATAGCCGCCAAAGTGATGCGCGCCACTCAGTGCGCCCAAACGGTTGATAACACGTTGCGCCGGAACACCCGAGCCTTCCGGAAGAGCCGAGAGCGCCTGCCCGACCATTCGCGAGGAGCTTCGGATACCGAGTACCTCCGCGATTGCGCCGTAGGTCGTGACCTTTCCACGAGGGATTTGTTCTACGATCGCATAGACGCGCGCGTAGAAATCAGGCTGAGGTTTAAGGTGCCTCATAGAATCTATAGATTCTATAGATTTCATAGATTCTATGGGGCCCTTTGAATTCTTGTGACTCATCCAATCTTTTGCAACATTCAAAAATAGCGATTATTGGTGCCGGGGTGAGCGGGCTCGCTGCGGCTGTGAGGCTAAGCGAGTCCGGCTTTCGCGGCATCACGCTCTTCGAAGCCCGGCGTGAAGCGGGTGGTCGCACGCGCTCCTTCCTCGATCCAAAAACCGGCGACACACTCGATAACGGTCAGCACCTGCTAATGGGTTGCTACACCGCCACGCTCGACTATCTCGATCGAATTGGTACCAGCCGTCTCATCGAGCGCATTCCGCTTCGGATACCATTCTGGAGTCAAACCGGCGTTCGATCATTCACTATCGATCGCACGCTTGCCCCGCCACTGAATTTGCTCTCGGCGATTATGCGGACTTCGATGCTCACACTAGCCGAGAAGCGAAGCGCGGCCAATCTTGGCAATGCGCTCTGGCGCAACAAGCTGCCAAGTGACTTACCCAACTTAACGTGTGCCGAGTTGTTCAAGCGGTTCGAACAAGCGGCATCGCTCTGCGAGAAATTGTGGGAGCCGATCGTATTCGCTACGCTCAACGCTTCCACGGAGCAGGCGAGCGCGGTTCTTTTTACGAGTGTCATACGCGAGGCATTTTTCTCCTCCCGCAAGGCAAGTGCTTTGCTAATACCAAAGTGTGGCCTTTCCGAGTTGCTGATCGATCCGGCGACTGCACTGCTTGAGCGGCATGGGGCATTGACTCGATTGAGCGATCCGGTTCGGAACATCGAGATCGAAGCGACTGGCATCCGAATTGTCACTGATTCGGATGAGCAGGTGTTTGACAGGGTTGTCAATTGCACTAATGGCCTGCAAGGATCAAATCATACTACTGGCCCCGCTACGCAATACTCCCCAATTGTCAATGCATACTTTTGGCTCGATCGTACGATCTTCAATGCCCCCATTCAGGCATTCGTTGGCATGACACTTCAATGGGCCTTCCCGAAAGCCAGTATGTTTAGTGCGCAACGAGTGGCGCTGACCGTCAGCGCGGCAGATGCGATCGTCGACAAATCGAATGAAGAAATTACGAGTCTTTTGTGGAGCGATCTTGTGCGAACAGTGCCATCAGCACGTGACGCACAGCTCATGCACGCTCAGATCATTCGCGAGAAGCGGGCGACGCCGCTCTTCTCGCCAAACGTTCAAATGACGAGGCCACTGAGTACAACAGATGATAAGCGATTCATTCTTGCCGGGGACTTCGTTCAAAACGGCCTTCCCGCAACTATTGAAGGGGCCATTCGTAATGGATATGCTGCAGCGGACATAGCAATAGCGGATGCAGCAAGGAAGATGAAGGATTATTAAACCTACTTTTTCTCCGTGCGTCCGTATTGAGTTTACAGGCTCTATAGAACATAACAGATAAAGATGTCGGAAACCAATGTTATTGTCAATCGCGAGAGTCGTCCGAAGGTGGATGGCAAGCCTACGGCACGCGAAGTAGTGCAAACGGTCAAGCTCGGTCAAAAGAAACGGAACTTGAAACCGTTGTATGCCGTGCTGGCATTGCTGATCGTGGCGTTCGGTGCGTGGTACATTTTCTTCCGGCCGGCGGCTAAGGCGCCGCTCGTGATCCGATATGCCGCTGTGGATCTTGGCGGGATTTCCCAGGGCGTCACGGCGACCGGCACACTTCAGGCGGTAACAACAGTCCAGGTCGGCAGCCAGATTTCGGGCATGGTCAAAGAGCTCGACGCGGATTATAACACAAAAGTAAAAAAGGGGCAGGTTCTGGCGCGTCTGGATCCCGCGACGTACGAAGCCAATGTCACACAGGCCCGAGCAAATGTCGCGCGTGCACAAGCCGATCTCGATGCCAGTATTAAAGATGAAGCTCGCCAGCGCCAACTACTGGCCCGGCAACTCATTGCGCAGGCTGATTACGATGCCAGCAAAAATAAGTTGGAAGATGCAAAGGCATCGCTGCAACAGACGACCGCGCAACTCAAACAAGCCGAGGTCAACCTCGGCTATACGACGATTCTCTCGCCCGTCGATGGTGTGGTACAAGCGCGCAACGTCGATCGGGGGCAGACTGTCGCCGCGGGACTCAACGTCACGACTCTTTTCGTGATCGCGGAAGATTTGACCAAGATGCAGGTCTCTGCTAATGTCGATGAGGCGGATATCGGACAAGTTCAGCCCGGACAGAATGTGAAATTTACTGTCGATGCGTATCCTGGTGAGCCGTTCGTGGGAACAGTCAGCCAGGTCCGCATCAATCCGGTCACCCAACAGAACGTCGTCACGTATGCGGTCATTATTATGACTTCGAATCCGGATGGCAAGTTGTTACCGGGAATGACAGCGACCGTCACGATCGTCAACGCGAGCCGCGAGAATGTTCTGCGCGTACCGATTGCCGCAACCAGATTCCAGCCACCGCCGGAGTTCTTTACCGAGACGAAACTACCGCCAGATACCGCAGCTCGCGTTCGCAAACAGCGCGCGCCCGGTGATACAACTCGGCGGAGAATGGCTGGTGGACCCGCTGCAGGAATGGCCGGCCAGAAGGTCCAGTTCGCCAAAGTGTATATCAAGTCTAACGACAAAACCGGGCCGACGGTCAAGCCGGTGCGAATTGTTGAAGGTCTTACCGATGCGAATTATGCCGAAGTACTTCGGAGTACGCCGGAGATCAAAGTTGGAGATAGCATCGTCGTGGCAGCCTTCACGATGTCTCCGACTGCGAATGGCACTTCATCTCCGATCAACAGCCGGCCAGGGATGGGCGGGGGACGACGGTTCTAAAGACGTAACGCGTAACGCGTTACTCGTTACGCATCCACGCATTACGATCCAATATAATGACTCAACTCTTAAGCAGTATCGTCATGGCGTTTCAGTCGCTCGCCTCGAACAAGGTCCGCGCGGCACTGACGATGTTGGGTATTATTATCGGCGTGGGAGCGGTTATTACAATGACGGCCATCGGTCAGGGTGCCTCCCAGGCCGTTCAGAACCAGATCAATTCGATGGGCACGAACGCGCTGCTTATCTTTCCGGGAGCGGTGAATGTGGGTGGCATTTCCAGTGGAACTGGCGGCTCGCAACGGCTGACCGAAGACGATGCGAACGCGCTCAAGAAATCCGAGTGGCTTGCCGCCGTTGCACCGACCGTTGGCACCAGCGTGCAGGTGGTTGCCGCGGACGCCAACTGGTCCACCCGAATCACCGGTACGACGCCGGACTACTTCCGGGTCCGTAACTGGCCGGTTGTCAGTGGCAGTGAATTTACGGATGCCGACGCGAAGAGTGGTACGAAGGTCTGCATTCTCGGCAAGACTGTCGTGACCAATCTGTTTGGTGAAGCTGTCGATCCGGTCGGGCAAACGATTCGCATTAAGCATGAGCCATTTACTGTGGTCGGCGTACTCCAGGAGAAGGGCTCCAACTCGTTCGGACAAGATCAGGACGACATTATCATCGCGCCATTCGCGACCGTGCAGCGCAAACTCATGGGAATCACATGGGCGAATAACATCATGGCAAGCTCGATCACGGCCGAGTCATCAGCCGCTGCCAGTGCCGACGCCACACAAATTCTTCGTCAGCAACACAAGCTGTTGCCGAATGATGATAACGACTTCCAAATCCGGTCACAGGTCGAACTTGCCGCCGCTGCCGAACAGAGCACAGCGACGATGACGAACCTGCTCACGGCTGCAGCCGTCATCTCTCTTCTGGTCGGTGGCATCGGCATTATGAACATCATGCTTGTGAGCGTGACCGAACGCACGCGCGAAATCGGCATTCGCAAATCCATTGGCGCGAAGTTTACAAATATCCTCTTCCAATTCCTGACCGAAGCCATCACCCTGAGCCTCGTCGGCGGCGTCATCGGCGTTGTGCTTGGATACATTGCATCGAGCTTCGTCTCCAGTTCGAATGGCTGGATATTGGTCATATCCCCGCAGGCCGTTGGTATCTCATTTGGTGCGGCGGCCTTCGTCGGTATTTTCTTCGGTTGGTACCCGGCCCGCAAAGCCGCCCGGCTGAACCCGATTGAGGCGTTGAGATATGAGTAACACTTCATCGATGCGTGCGAGTTATTTACGCTTTGCAATCTTCGTTTTGACAGCGAGTGGCTGCGCCATTCCGACCGGTTGCGGATAGCCACGGCCGCGAAGTGCCGCGATCGGAATGATGATTTCCTTTTGCCCTTTGATGCGGCGCGTCATTGCGGGCCGGTGATCGATGTTCCGGTGGCTGGTTGATTCCTTGTTCGGTGACTCATTGCCCGATGTATCCTTGAGTGCGATGTCCCTCACAATGTTCGTATCGGTATTGGTCGTGATATCTTTGGACATTTCGTGCAGCGCAACGAGGACCATGGACTGCTCGTCAAGCGTCAGGTCTTTCATCGAGAGGCCGTACGTCATTAGTGTCGCGTCCAGATTCTCCTGCGTGTTGGTGTTGTGATCGTACACGTCGCGATAGATGTGAAGTTGTCCGCTATCCGCCACGATCGTCTCATAGCGCAGTTCGATTGCCACCGACTTCGGCAGGCGCACATTGTAGGTTGATTTCTTATCCTTCTCGTAGCTGGCAACGGCGGAATCAGACAGCGTCTTTCCGGAAAGTTGGGCCAGTCGCGGCGCGAAGTCGGTCGCATCCCGATCGACAAGGCCGACGCAGCCATGCGAGCCGAAGGTCCCAAGTTTGGCAGGTGACTTACCGCCATGGATCAACGAAGGTTCTCCGATGGGGATTTTCAACACTCCAAGTGGATTCAACTTGTCGCCCGCCGCGATCTTCTGTCCCACCTTCACTTTGCCGTTGGGACTTTCCACCCAGGATTCGTCCGGAGGCGTCCACGTCGGATTAAACAGTATCTCACGGGCCTTGCGCATCCCGGTCGGTAGCGGAAACTCCGGATATCCGATCGTGACCTCATAACTTTTCACCAGATTACCGCTATCGAATACATCCATTCGATACGCCGGAATATTCACCACCACACGACTATCCTTCGGCACCGCATTTCGTGTGCCTTCCATGGAATTGGTATCCGTAGCGGCCGTGCCGCCCGTCGCATCCGCACGATCGCTCCACTCTTCCTGCACGAACGCGAATAGCTTCGTCCGCTTGTCGGCTCCGATAATGGAATCCAGCAAACTGATCGCACGCGCTTTCGCATCGGCTGTCGAACCGGAATAGTCCCCAGTGTTCGCCATCTGCGTCTTCTCTAATCGCGCTGCTTCATCATGTGCGATGCGCCGCACCCGTAGAAGTTCGGTATCGGTGAGCCCGGTCCTTGCTTTGGCCAGAGAGTCGAACGTCGAATCGGCCATAAAGGCATCGAGGACCGGGAGCGTCACAGGATAGTTGACCGCAACGACGGCAGGCGATGTCGGTGCAGATGCGTTGTACGTTCGGGTTGTGGAACTGTCGAAGGCGGTCCCGTTGTGCGTCTTTGTGGTGCAACTCGAGAATCCGACGATCATCGAGATGAATAAGAGAAACGATAATAGTATAGAATGTCTGTTCGCGATCATGTAGTGTGTGTGTTGTTATTTGACTTGTCGTAAGATTGGATAGGGGTTGACGTTGACGCCATCCCAAAACTTCTTCGAATCCTGGATTAGCCAGATCGCAAAGTGAAGATGGTAATTCCCGGGACCGGCATCGCCCGAGTCACCGACGTAGCCCAGCAATTGCCCTTGCGCTACCTGCTCACCCTCGGTGAGTCCGTCCGCATAATGATCGAGATGCGCGTAGTAATATATGGTATGGCCATCCGGACTCAGCTCGTAGATGGTCGTGCCACCGAGCTTGCTTTGGAACAGCCGCACGACCTGCCCGGACGCTGCCGCGATGACAGGGCTATTGTGAGGCGCCATGATGTCGATCGCGTCGTGGATTCGGCCATTGCCTCGCGCTTGCGTGTAAGTATCGGCAAGTTGATCGGCCGTCGCACCAGCCACCGGAATGATCAAGCCTGTAGAAGCAGGCGAGGATGCAACCGGGGAGGGAGGAGCCATAACCGCCGGCGGCGGCAACTCTATCTTCGGGGTCGGGCCGCTTTGGTTGGTAACGTTCTTAGGAGCAAGAATTGTGGTGCTTGTGGAGTCAACATGGGAGGTCGAAGACTTCTGGATACTCGGCTGCTGGCGCTCCGAGATCCTAAACCACAGCGACGGGACAACGAGAATGAGCAAAAAGGCCGCAAAAAGGCCCACCAGGGTTCTCAACGAGAAGCGCATGACGTGCCCGCTTGCAATTGCAGAGCCAGACGGCTCCTGGCGCCCGCAAAGCCGCCCGGCTAAATCCGATCAAGCCGTTGAGATATGAGTAGCCTGTAACATTTGGGATGTTGCGCGTGTCGCTCGTGCATGAAGATAAGCGCGCTCGTAGTCGTGATACTGTGTGTTGCACCCATCGTCACCCAGGCGCAATGGGAACAGATGCATTCAGTAGATCGTAATATCGATACTGATCTTGTTTCGGCATTCCTGCCCGTTGGTAGTAAGATTTTTGCAGCCAGCTGTTATTTCGGAATCCTTAAATATTCGGAAAGTACAGCAAAATGGGAGTTAAGCGGACGACCGACTCCAGGAGAGGCGGGTATCGCGTCCCTTTATTCGCTTCATGATTCGCTCCTGCTGGCCGGAACAATTCTCGGAGTGTTCCGATCTACGGATTCGGGACTAACATGGTTCAAATCAGATAATAGTGCTCTGCCAGATCTGAGTACCGGATGGTACGTCTCGCAATTTGCCCAAAAGGGGGAATACCTCTTCGCTGCTTGTCATGGAGTATTTCGCTCTGCAGATTATGGCATATCTTGGCAGGAGGTGAGTGGTGGTTTGCCGACGGAATCCAGTGTAACGGGAATTGCAGCGTTCGGCTCTAAGCTCTTTGCGGGGACTGATTGGTATGGCCTCTATTGTTCTATAGATGATGGCGCGAGTTGGAGTGTCACATCGCTACAGAGCGACATCAGTGCTGTCACTATACATGATTCGCTAATTTTTGCCGGTACCTCTTACAATGGATTGTTCGTTTCCAAAGATGGTATAACATGGGACTCCAGCAATGATGGCCTTCAAAACAGGACCGTGTTTCAGTTCACATCGAGTGGGCAGAATTTCTTCGCAGCAACAGACAGCGGTGTCTTCCTTTCCACAAACAGAGGTCGAACGTGGGTCGCTGTCAGTGATGGTTTCCCGACGGATTTTCCGTTGCCGAGAGAGTGCTGGATCATGAGTCTTGGTGTTAGCAAGGGATACCTGTATGTCGGTCTGTGGCGTAAAGGAATCTGGCGTCGCCCGCTTTCTGAAATGATCGCTAGAAGCGCGGTGCCGGAGCAGCCAGTGGCATCAGAGCGTGAAGCCCAAGCCAATCCGAACCCATTCTCAGACAAGACGACGATCCGTTTCACAACCGCCGAGCGCGGACCCGCGCGAGTCAGCATTGTGAACATGCTTGCTGTCGAAGTCGCGTGTCTCTTCGATGGCGAGTTGGCTGCCGGCGAGCATGTATTCGTGTGGAGCAATTCTGGTGGCTTGCCTGATGGGACGTACGATTGTATCGTGCGGAGCAACAATCAGGTTGAGCGCGTGGCACTGATCCTTGCTCGTTGATCGGGGATCTGTATCCAACTCGATCGCGGCGTGCTGAATGATTTGTCGATGACTCTTGTATGAATGCTCACATGTCGGCAAGACACTGAGCTACTGCAAGTGAATCGTCACAGAGGTAAATTTCTCACCGGATTTCAACGGCTTCTTTTGCGGGCCGTTTTGCCATGTCTCCTGCTCATCGCTGGTCGCAGCTCCGTCACGGCGTTCGATACCTACTGGCATTCCGGCATGGCTACAGAAATTGGGACGCGATGGAAATTCAGCCCCGATGCGATTCGGGTTCTTCAGCTCAGCAGTTTCTGCGTAGATTATTTTGGACCGTTCATCACGGAAGCGATCGGCTTTGTGGAGAAGAATGCAAGCTACCTTGAGCTACGCAATCTTCCAACCACTGGTCGCACGCATGCCGCTTCCAACTTCATGCATTTCGATAATCTGGCCGGGCAGCTCGACCGCAACTGGAAATTCGATTACTTATGGTCGCGCCTGTTGGATAACACCCGCAATACCGTTGCATCGTATTACAAGGATACCAGTCTCAAACCGGACGATCGCAAGCGACTCATTCTTCTCGCGCTTGGAGCATCGCTTCACATGGTGGAGGATTTTTACAGTCATACGGACTGGATCCATTTCGATTTTGTAAAGAAAGGATTTCATCAGCAAAAGACTGCGGGCGGAGAGGATCGGACGCCGACATGGTTCGAAGTCCGGAAACGACTCGGAGCTCCAAACGCGCGGCAACGAACGGAGAATTGGAAATTTCGGATTTGCAGCGGTGTTTTTCCACCAGCCGACAACGTCCCTCTCAGCACGTTTGGTGTCCCGATTTCGCATACGATGATGAACCATGATAATTCGCAACTCTATTATGATGGGGCTTCACAAATTAAATATCACGCCTTCGGGGTCCATCCCGCCATGGACTCGGCAAGCGCCGTCGAGCATCAACTCTTTGCATACCACACAGCGATTGAAGCCGGGATCGAATGGATCGGCATGCTCGAAAATGATCCAGCGGCGAAACGCGCGATTGATTTTGCCAAAGGCTGGGACATGAAGAGCGTCGGCGCCGATGTTGCGGATGATTTGAAAGATGGATTGTATTCTTCCGTGATGATCTCGTGCATCATGCAGAAATGGGATGGCAACTATCCTCCCCCCGAGCGCGCCAAAGACTGTGGAGTATTCAAGCTGCTCGCGCATATCCATGTTCCGACCATGGAGAATACGTTTTGGGGTTCATTCCCAAAGGACAGTATATTAGAACATCTCTCAGTCGGCTTCGGCGATTCGACCGGTCATTATACATTCGATTCGTTATGGGTCGGGCGTCACCCGATGAAGCACGAATAAATCCTTGGGAGAGTTTTCACAAGTGCGCGAACGGCTACGCCACAACATTGTTGAGTATGCGTGATTATTTCTGAAGACCCGCGCCTAACTAATTTCATTCAACCCGTAACAGACTCCAGCATCACCGCGGCCAATGTCGTTATCCTCGGCGTCCCGACCGATGAAGGCATTCGCCGGAATGGTGGTCGCGTCGGTGCCAGTAAGGCACCTGCTGCAATCCGAGAATGGCTCGGAAAACTCACGCCATTTGCCGGCCCGCACTTCAAGCACCATCTCGACACGCTTCGAATCGTCGATCTCGGCGATATTACTCAGGGCAGTCTCGAAACCATGCATGAGGCGGCATCGAAAGTTGTCAGCGATATGATTGCTGCGGGGAAGATCATCATTGCCATCGGGGGCGGCCATGATGTCACCTATCCGCTCGTGCGTGGATTCCAAAGTGGTTTGAGCAGGCAGAACGGGCAGAGTGAGCCACAAGAGATTGGACTGATCAATTTCGATGCTCACCTTGACGTCCGTCCCAAAAAGAATGGGCAACATCATTCCGGCAGCAGCTTTCGTCTGTTGCTCGAAGAGGGGATCGTGAAAGGTCAGCACTTTGCCGAGATTGGGATACAGTCTTTCGTTGTAGCGCAAGCACAATTCGAGTGGGTCCTTCAGCAAGGGGCGCGCATCCTGACTTTCGAGGATACTGCGGATGCGAGCCTGCCCAATGCCTTCGAAGAGTGTGAATTTGCCATTACGCATGGCAATCCGGAAATGCCGGTCTATCTTTCATTCGATATGGACAGCGTGCGAGCTTCAGACGCTCCCGGTGTCAGTGCGCCGACGCCCATCGGGTTTCTTGCTGAAGAAGCCTATGAACTCTCGGTCGCTGCCGGACTTTCCAAGAATGTTCGGGTGCTCGATCTTGTGGAAGTCAGCCCACCACATGATCTTGATGGCCGCACATCGCGGCTCGCCGCGCGGATGATCGCAGGATTCCTGGCAGGAGTTGCCAATCGAGAGATTGGATGAAATCTATTGATTCAACAGAATCGATAGATTCCATTTTGCACTAATGCGGCTGTTAAAGCGTTTACCCGCCCGATGAATACAAACGGTCAATCGAAGAACGGACAGACGCCGAAAACGGGGACCCTGCTGGTAAAGCGGGCATTCCCACAAATGCTCAAGGGCGGCGTCATCATGGATGTTGTTAATGCCATGCAGGCGAAGATCGCTGAAGATGCTGGCGCGGTCGCCGTCATGGCGCTCGAACGCGTGCCGGCCGATATTCGCGCCGATGGCGGCGTTGCCCGCATGTCGGATCCTGAACTGATCCTCCAGATTATTGATGCTGTTTCGATTCCCGTAATGGCGAAAGCACGCATCGGACATTTCGTCGAAGCGCAGATTTTACAGGCGCTGGGTGTCGATTGCGTCGATGAAAGCGAAGTGCTCACGATGGCCGATGAAGAAAATCACATCGACAAGACGAAGTTCGAAGTGCCGTTCGTTTGTGGTGCTCGAAATCTTGGCGAAGCATTGCGTCGCATCGCGGAAGGCGCTGCAATGATCCGGACCAAAGGCGAGGCCGGCACCGGCGATGTGGTTGAAGCCGTGCGGCACGCACGCTCGATCTTTGGAGAGATTCGCAGGTTGCAAGCATTGTCAAAAGATGAGCGATATAGCTACGCAAAGAATCTCGCCGCGCCGCTCGATCTTGTCAATGAAGTTGCTGATACAGGAAAACTTCCCGTTGTGAATTTTGCCGCCGGCGGACTCGCAACACCAGCCGATGCCGCGCTGCTCATGCAGCTTGGCGTTGATGGAGTGTTCGTTGGTTCAGGAATTTTTAAATCTGGCGATCCGGCCAAGCGTGCCGCAGCAATTGTCAAAGCGACCACCTATTTCAACGATCCAGCAGCGCTCGCGGAAGTGAGCCGCGGTCTGGGCGAGCCAATGGTCGGTCGGACGGTTACTTCTCTTGCTGGAAGCGAATTGCTAGCTGGTCGTGGCATCTAAGCCCGTCGTCGGGGTACTCGGTCTCCAGGGCGATTTCCGCGAGCACATCCAGAAGCTGGAATCGCTCGGAGTGCAGACGCGCGAGATTCGCCGCACCAGCGATCTCGTTGGACTCGATGCGCTGATTCTCCCTGGCGGCGAATCAACTGCCGTTGCGATTCTGGAAAGTTCTGATGCCGCTCGAGGTATTTTCGATGAAATTCAAAAGCTTGGTAATACTGGGTTGCCAATCTGGGGCACGTGCATGGGTTCTATCCTGCTCGCGAAAGAAATAGAAGGCTCTAAGCAAGGCCGGTTGGGCCTCATGGACATCAGGGTTCGCCGCAATGCATTTGGTCCGCAACGGTTCAGCGCCGAGACTCCGGTCGAAATCCCGGCATTGGGTGCAGCACCATTTCCAGGAGTGTTCATCCGCGCGCCTCTTATTACACACGTTGGCAAAGGTGTCGAAGTGCTCGGTACGATCGAGAACGGCATCGTCATGGCGCGTGAAAAGAATCTGCTGGCCACTGTGTTCCATCCCGAAGTCGTCAATGATGCTCGAGTGCATGAATACTTTTTGAAGATGATCGGAGGCTGAGTTTCTACTTGCTGAGTTTCAATTTATGATTTCCCCTCGCCCGAAATGGTTGGCTGGGCACGAAGTTGTGAGTTATTATAGACTGATCTCTTGAAAGGAGGCAGTTATGAAAACACTCAGAAACGTACTGGGTGTATGTCTCGTGGCAGCGTTTGCCCTCATGCCACTCAATGAGGCAAGCGCACGAGTACATCACCGGTATATGAGACATCATATGGCAGCGGCCACAGCATCATCTTATTCGAGATCGCCTGGTTACATGACAAGGTCGGCTTACGTGCCAAGCACGAACCGCTACGATAACGGTCATGCGAACGTGATCAATAAGACCAGGGAAAAGTGGGCGAATGCAAAGCGCACCACCCGCTATGAAACGTACCGCCTATCTCATGGTGGCAACATCCCTGCCAGCGAGCGAGCGCAAGATGCTCGACGCGAAGCACAGGACCGCGCCCATGAAGCGCAAGACCGAGCCCGCATGGGCCGATAGCAATAATACTTGCCAGTGGCGTTCATGGCTCCGCTCCTTTATGGGAGCGGAGCTTTTGTTTCTTTGACAGTACCAAGCAGAATGGTCGCGATGACTGCAATCGCACCACCGAATAGAAATGGTGCCGCAGGACTGATCAGTTGCCAGAGAATTCCCGCAATCAAACTTGCCGGCAGCGCGGCAATTCCGACGGCGCCATTATAGATGCCGTAGGCTGCGCCACGTTCTTCCGGCGCCACGAGATCGGCCACGAATGCTTTCTCGACGCCCTCGGTCAATCCATAATAAATGCCGTAGACGATATACAGGGTCCAGATATGCCACGGTTCGCTCGCGAAGGCGAAGCCGACGTAAATCAGTGCATACGCGATCCAACCCGCCCGGATCAGCGCGCGACGCGTCAGGCGGTCGGAGAGAATCCCGGCAGGGTACGCCGAAAGTGCCGTGACCAAATTGAACAGCGCGATGATAACGAAGATCTGCCAGAGCGCGATGCCCAGGCTTTGTGCCCGAAGTACGAGGAATGCATCGCTCGATAGTCCCAGAGTAAAAAAGGCGACGATCAGCATCAGCCTTCGGAAGCGACGGTCCTTTCCAACGTGCAGGATATGTTTGAGGGGCGGCGGCGTCCGCCGCTCGCGCTTTTTTTCCTGCACGATGAAGAAGACGATCAGTGCTGCGATCGCGCTCGGAATGAGTGCGACAAGCATGAGCGTCTTCCAATGCGGGAGCGAGAGACCACCGCTGCCGAATGCGAATCGAGATGACTGCCAGTAATACAAGAGTCCCGCTCCGATCAGCGCGCCGAGCACGGCTCCGGCAGGATCGAGCGCGCGGTTCAGGCCAAACGCTCGGCCGCGCATCTGTGGCGAGACCGAGTCGGCGATAAGGGCATCGCGCGGTGCGTTACGAATGCCTTTGCCCGCGCGGTCCAGAAATTTGCTGAAGAGCGGAAGGACCCACGTTGTAGCAAAATAGAGCATCGGTCGGGCGAGGGCCGTCATGGTGTAGCCAGCTCCGGCAATGGTCTTGCGGTTGCCCCAACGGTCGCTGTACCAGCCGGAGAAGACTTGCAGCAATGATGCCGCCATGTCCGCGAGGCCTTCAATCAGGCCAATGACGCTTTTGGAGACACCCAGGGTAGCCGATAGGAAGAGCGGAAGTCCGCGCTGGACGATCTCGCCGGAAATATCATTCATCATCGCGGCAATCGAAAGCCAGATGACATTGCGAGGGAGGCGTTCCGGTGTTGGTTTCGGCATCATGAAGGATTGTCACGAACAAAAATAGCCGGAGCATCGGCTCCGGCTATTCATGCATAATTTCAATGTTGCCGTTAGGGCATCGTTTTGTTCAAGTGCATCACGAGCAACTTCGGAACATACGGCGAACCACTGCCGGCCTGGGTACTGCTTCCGACCGAGACGATCTCATAGATTCCTCCCGGAGCGGCTGTAAACGTACTCGAACTGCCTGCTACCGCGGCGCCGACCTTACCCACCGAGTCGGTGACAGTAATCTGGTTGTTCGCTGCGGGGATCACCACGATATTTGACATACCTGGTACCTTGCTCAGGAATGACATGTCGGGCAGGCCGGAAATCGAAGTATAAAAGCTGGTATAGGGCTTGGTTCCACCAACCGGATATCCGACTGCCGAGACGAATACGAGGATAATCGAGTCGGGATAAGAGTAATTCGGAATTCCGATCGCCGCGTAGCGAGGATTGGCCTTCATAGTTGAATCGCCGTTGTAGAAAACGAAGGAGATCGAGGTGTCCGAAGAAAGCTTTGTTTCATCGAATCCCAGCTTGTTGTTGTCGTTGAGATCGAACAACAAGTGGGCATTCTTTCCAGCATCATCCGTCGCGGACGCCGAAAGTCCAACCTTGTGGCTCGGGATCGATGTGCTTGCAAAATTCACTTCCCAAAGGCTGTTCGTTGGATCCACCATGTTGAATCCCGAACCCGCGGGTGTCAGTGCCGGGACAGGCCAAAACGTGAAGTTATCGCGCTCCGTAAATGTCTCGCCATTGATGACAAATCCAAGCTTGGTATCGCCATTGTAGTATCCACTCGCCGGCGGTACAATTCCGTTGACAACATTATACCGGAACGCCGGCTGCAGGGGAGCAGTCTGGTCGTTGCCAAGATTGTTGTCATCGAATGCACGCAGCCGGAAGTTATCCAGAGGAGCCTGTGCCGTGTCGGTCGTTGCCGTATCGGTTGGGAGCCGCGCGGGATCGCCGGCATATATCAGTGTATAAAAATTGCCACCGGTAAAGGTCTGGTCGGTCAGGCGCGCGAGCACTCCGGCAGTTGCGTTTCCGGTCTGAATCACGTAAAACGAGAAGCTTGTGTCGAGTACGGTCTTGAGCGGCACATAGTCCGAATTGGCATTAAAGGCAACACCATGGGAGCCGTTGACCATATCGATTACATCGCCAAAGCTCGGATCGTTGACGCGCATGGACAGATTCGGCGTACCGGGCTGCATGTTGATAAAGCGGACATAAGCTTTCGAAGAATCGAACGTACCGGACACGACACGGTCCGGAATTAGACGGGTTGTGAAATTTCCGTTGACCGTCGTGATCATGAGCGTATACTTTTTGCCGCCGACGATCGTCATTGTCGGATCTCCCGGAATATCGTGTTTTTCGGGATGTGTCGCTGGCGTGACGTCATAATGATAGACTGTTCCGGACGTGGACGCAAGAATTCCTGTGGTATAGACAGCCCCACCACCATATCGGAGGTTCTGGCTTTGCGGCAAAGCAGGGTGGTTTTCGCCATATTGCCACCAATACACATCCATCGATGAGGCAGGCCACGGCGCGAAGTTCATGACCCGGATATTGGCAAATTCTTGTGGTTGGACGTCCACGGTCCCGGCCTGACAGCCCGCCATGATCAGCAAGCACAGAGCGGGAGCGAAGAACAGTGTTTTGGCCAGCGGACGGCGGGAATTCTGCTTCATGATTTCTAAACCTGGATGATGTGGCGGGCGAGGAGTGAGGTCATTAATGATCTCACAGTCTCCCGCCCGTGTTCGGATTCTCGGAAAACAATCGAGAGTTCCGATGCGCTCCGGAAACCCTCCGTGGCGCACGAGCCAAGTACACACGAACCCGGAAAAGGTTGCGCGGGGCACTTGGACACCTGAATTGGAGTACAAATATACGATTCATTCCGGCTCGACGTCTCAGTTCGGGCTTCAGCCGCAAAGCATTGCCGCGCCGAGCGCGGCTTCTTCGGTAACCCGGGAGACTGAAATGGGCAGGCCGAATCGCTGTTCTGCGGCCTCCCGGAGCGATTGATTGCTCCGCATACCACTGCCGGCGCCGATCAGCCGCTGGTGTCGCATACGGCTTTCCCGTTCGAAATATGGCGCGGCAATCTCTTCGATCATTCCTTCGACGAGTGCTCGCAACAGTGGTGCAAGGAGAAAATTCTCTCTCGTTAGCCCGACGATCGAAGCCCGCTCGCCCTCCGGCCGAAACTTGCTACCGGCAAAGATCGGATCGAAATGAATGCCGTGGGAGGAAGTGCCACAGGCAAGCCGGTCCATGAGAGCGAAGATCTTCGACAGGTCAGATCGGCCCAACCTTTCAGACGGGCCTGACGGAGGTTCGAATTCGGAAAGAACATCTTGAATGAACAATGCCATCGTGCGGTAGGCCTCGCCGCCGGCGAGAGTTGGTACTGTCACGAGAAATCGATCCCGCATCAAGTATCGAATGTCCGTCCCTCGGCTGGCGAGGGGAGTGGTGGTCTCCCACATGCTCTGTGAGCCAGTTCCGAAGTTAAGCAGAAGGTCCGTGCTCGTACATCCTGCTCCCAGATAGGCTGCTTGCGTGTCCCCGATGCTGGCATGGACTGCTGTATCAAGTGGCAGGCCGAGTACGTTGGCAAGCGATTGTTCGACCTGTCCGACCCATGCTCCCGGCTCGAAGACATCCGGTAGGAGCGATTGCGGAATACCGAAGCTATCGAACACAGCATGTCGCCATTCCTTCCGTATGGGGTCGAACATTGCCCACGCCGCTGCACTGGTGATATCGGTAACGGCGTGGCCGGCGAGCAAGCTTGTGAGCCAATCGTAGATGCCGAGAACGTATGCGGAGCCGTTCGGCAGTGCTCCGTGCCGATTCCACCACGCAAGCGTCGTCAGCAGAAATCCATTGCGAACGTTGAGACCGGTCGGATCTTCACCAAACTGCGTCTCCAGTTTTGGCAGCATCGCCGTGCAGCGTTTATCCTGCCAGGTTACGAAATTGGTGAGTGGTCGAAGGCGCCGATCGACGACCAGTCCGCCATGCATCTGACCAGTAAATGCTAATGCGCTGATGCATAAGCCGAGTTCACTGGTCTTTCCTGCGAGCTTCGAGATAATCTCGAACGCCGCATCACGAATCGCGAGTGGATCGTGCTCGAAAAATTCGGGAGCGGTCGGGAGTCGCGCGGGAATTGGAAGTCGGTCGGTGTGCAGCACAGTACCCTCGGCGACCAGCGTGCCCTTGATCGCGGAAGAGCCGACATCAATGCCGATAACTGCTCTCATAAAGGACGCTCGAGAAAATCGACTTCGGTGGCGTGGCCGTCACGCACAAGGAATGTCCTAATTTCGAATGGAGAAAATGACGTGCGCCATCGCGCACCAAGCGTGGGAAATTCGAATGTGGCCTCGCTCGACTCGCCGGCCTGCTCCACGGCTCTGAGAATAATCCCATTGTCATCCTGAGCTTTCTTCAGTGCGCCAACGTGTATCGCTCTGCTATCCCGCTTGAAGCCGGCAAACGTGCTTGGCAATTGTCCGTTATGTCCGGATTCAGTCTGGACGATGAGAGGCGATTGAAAGCGCGCAATATGACTTCCACTCCAGTTGCCTTCATAGGGGATTAGCAGCAATCGGAATTCCTGTTCGCCCTGATCCTGGTACCGCTCGCGCTCGCCTTCGTGCATCACATGCGGCGGTGTATGATGTGCGAACAGCGGACTTCGCGCGGCAATGATGTAGATAAATTCGCTATCGACCGAATAGCTGTATTTCGAATCGGTGACAATCGCCACACCGTGAGAACCGTCGCGCTCCGTAACGCACACCCACATTTGTCCCGGCCATTCACGTGGTCCGGTAGGCCGCTGAACCCACGCATACGGAATCTCATAATTCGCAACGGGATCAGCGCATCCATGACGAAATCGGATCTTAAGAATCCGGTGCCGCTCGTGCCAATCGAGAAAAACGCGAATCTCGATCGCGGGGTCATCTTTCGTCCAAAGGATTTCTTCTTCCATGCGGGAGGCACCGCCACTACTCTTGATGCGGCAACCAGTTCGAAGCGGCCCATGCTCGATGGTCTCGATCGCATCGATACGAAATTCGCTTTCATAATCGGTAAAGGACGTTGCTCCATGTCCCCACGTATCAGACTCATCACGAACGATCACTGCCGGAGCATATTCAACCGGAAGTGTTATTTCACTCACATCAGTCACACTGACCGAATTGCTGCGTTCAATGCCAAAGACGCTCCATCCAAACGCCGGGACCGAAACGATGGCTGCATACCTCATTCGATCGTCACCAATTTTTCCGGATGCCTCAATTCTTTGCGATGGCACGGCTTTGCCATCTGGGGAAATCAACCGCACTTCTGGAAGTGGTTTCTGTCCGGATTCATGCGGAAGCCAGCATTCGAATTCGATCAATTCTTTGCGAGGGTGAGCGCTGAGATTGAAGACAACAAGATTTTCGATGTGCGCGCTCATATCAATGCGAGCCATCAGACTCCCAAGTTTGTCCCGGGTAATCCGATCGGCGACCGAAATAGCCTCGCGGTACATGGAAATCGAGTCATCGCACGCTTCGCGAATCGCCACACCACCCAGCAAGTCGTGAAATTGATTGAAGCATAGATTCTTCCATGCACGATCTAATTCAACCACCCCCTGCCCCCGCCTTGAAAAAGCGGGGGAATCCTCCGTCTTATCAAGGCGAAGGTCTTCGCGCATGATGAGCGATGCTTGACTTCCTAGCAGGTACTCGAAGAGGAATCCCAACACCTGCGCGCGCTCCGCAGTCAGCAGCGCATGCTCGGTACGGCGGTGCAGTTGCTTGATCTCGCTATGGGCGCTGTAGCAGCCAATGGCATGCGGTTGAATTTCATCATGAACGACGGGCAGCGTCGTGCAGTCGATTGCTGCGAAGAACCGTTCGGGCTCGCTTAGCTCGATGCCTCGTTGCTCTTTTCGCAAATCGGCAATATCCTCTAACTCCGCGATCGTCGGACCTCCACCATGATTACCGACACCAAAGAAAATCATCCAGGGTGGCTCCGGCGTGTAGAGCGGATAGTCTGGGAGTCGGTGAAGTTTCTCTCTTGTCGAAAATTCGTAATTTGAGTAATGCAGTGGAAGACGGTAGGCAGTCACGCGGTCGCCGCTCGGCGCCTCCCATTGGAAGAGCGAAGCGGGGAGTGGCTTTTCTTCCTCACCGGGTCGCATGAAGACGTAGGACGTAAGCCCTGCCTTTCGCAGCAACTGCGGCAGGTTGGCATTGTGGCCGAAACTATCGATGTTGTAGGCAACGGTTGCGATCTTCCCGAACCGACGCTGAAAATATTCTTGCCCCAGGAGTGCCTGACGAATAAAACTCTCGCCACTTGGTAGATTGCAGTCGGGCTCGACCCACCAGCCTCCGACAATTGCCCAGCGGCCATCGCAGACTGCTTGTTGAATGCGACCGAAGAGATCCGGGTCGGTCTCTTCGACAAAGGCAAAATGCGCCGCACTGGAGCAAGTGAAGATAAAGCCCGGAAACTCGCGGATGCGATCGAGAGCGGACCGGCACGTTGCGCGGAATGCAGCAAGGCCTTCCTCCATGCGCCACATCCACGCCGGATCGAGATGCGCGTTACCGATTAGGTGAATCTGGGGCAATGATGAATGTTGAATGATAATAAATGATGAAATAGATTATCCGATGAAGAACATCCGCTCTCCATCATTCATCATTCGACAGTCATCATTAATTCGCCCGACGGCTCATTGCCAGTGCCGGCCCCTTGAACGTCCCCCACTTGACGAGCGGGCGATAATGCCGCTCGACACGCTGGATGGTAATTCCAGTGCTGCGGCCGCCTCGAACTTCGAGGCTGCACGCGGCCGTGGCATTTCCCATGGCGGCACATTCAAACGGCGGATGTCCGCGCAGCATAGCGGCGATATAGCCGGCATTGAAGGCATCACCAGCGCCGGTGGCATCGACGACCGAGGTGACTCGAGGCACGGGGACCTCAAAAATCGTCGAGTCCATTTTCGCCGGATTCCGGAGTCCGACCAGCGTGCTCTGCGCGCCGCGGCAAAACGCGACTTCCGTAAATCCCATATTGCAGTAGTGATCGACAGCGGCCGCCGCTTCGCGATGGTTAAAGAGCAGGGCGTCGTCCTGAGCCGAGACGAATAAGACATCTACATGCGGTGCGAACACTGGTAACAGTTCGCGCAACGCATCGAGGTTGTCCCATAAACTTGGCCGCACATTGAGATCGAAGCAGACCTTAGCATGACCATGCGTTTCTCGAACGAGTTCGATCAGTCTGTTCCGATCCTTCATCACCGCAACCGGAATGGAGGAGAACAGCACGGCGCGTGCGCTCGAGGCATAGCGAATGAGATCCTCCAACGGCTGCGCAGAGAAGGCATAGGTCGCGGCCGAGTCTCGCCGTAAAAAGTGGAAGTGGGGATTGCCGCCTTCGTCTCGATGAATAAAATAAGCGCCGTTCGCTTTGCCCTCGAGAATTGGCGCATGCGAGAGATCGATATCTTCGGACTGGAGTACTTCAACGAGTCCATCGGTAAATGGATCGTCGCCAAGCGCGGAAATGAGTCCGGTCGTGAGACCGAGCGCTTTCGCAGCCGAGAGAGAGTTCAGCACATCGCCGGAGTAGCCGAGCTGATACATGCCGCGGCCGCTCTCTTCATCAACAGAATTCAACTCGGCAAGACATTCGCCGATTCCTATCAGGTCCAAGTTCGTTTCCATACTTCAAAAATACGACCCTTTTCGATGAGCGCTGTTCAGCTGGTCACATTTCATAGAATCCATAAAATCTATAGATCCTAATAAATCGCTGCGATGGTTACACCTGAATCACCCCCACATTGAACTTCCCGATCTCTGGCACATGGCTGGCGGCTTCGATGCCGGTGGAGATGATCTCTCGAGTGGCCCGCGGATCGACAATCCCATCGGTCCAGAGGCGCGCGGCGGCATAGAGTGGGCTCGTGTGCTCGGTGTAGCTCCGTTGGATGTCATCCAGCATTTTTTGCTGTAGCTCTTTCGTGATCGTCTCGCCGGTTTTCTTGAGCGAGGCGAGCTTGATCGAAAGCAGCGTCTTGGAGGCCTGCTGCCCACCCATGACGGCAATCTGCGATGTCGGCCAGGAGAAGATCAGTCTGGGATCGTACGCTTTGCCGCACATGGCGTAGTTGCCGGCGCCGTTGGAATTGCCAACGAAGAATGTAAACTTCGGCACGACAGAATTCGCGACCGCGCTCACCATCTTCGCGCCATCGCGCAGGATGCCCGCGTGCTCCGAGCGGCTGCCGACCATGAAGCCGGTCACGTCCTGCAGGAAGATGAGCGGGATGTGCTTTTGGTTGCAGTTCATCACGAAGCGCGCAGCTTTATCCGCAGAGTCGGAGTAGATCACACCGCCGACCTGCATCTCGCCTAAGGCATTCTTCACGACCGATCGTTGGTTCGCGACAATTCCGACCGACCAGCCATCGATACGAGCATACGCGGTGATGATCGTCTTGCCGAAGTCCGCCTTATACTCATCGATTTCGGAGCCATCGACCAGGCGTGCGATGACTTCGTACATATCGTATGGTTTGGCGCGATCGGCCGGCACAACGGCCAGCAGATCATCGGCAGGGAAGCGCGGCTGCAGGGCCGCTATGCGGTCGAAATGTTGGCGCTCGATAGGGCCGAGCTTGCTCATCAGGCTCCGGATCTTTTCCAGGCACGCATCGTCGTTCGGCATCTTGTAATCGGTGACGCCGGAAATTTCGGAGTGGACACGCGCGCCACCCAATGCTTCATTATCGATCCGCTCGCCGATGGCGGCTTCGACAAGTGCACTGCCGGCCAGGAATACGTGACCAGTGCCCTCGACAATCAGCGCCTCGTCCGACATGATCGGCAGATACGCGCCGCCCGCCACGCACGGTCCCATGATCGCTGCAATCTGCACGATGCCCGTGGCGGACATGACTGCATTGTTGCGGAAGATGCGGCCAAAGTGTTCTTTATCGGGAAAAATATCATCCTGCATCGGCAGGTATACCCCGGCGCTATCGACGAGATAGATGATCGGCAGATGATTTTCGAGCGAGATTTCCTGGGCGCGAAGATTTTTCTTGCCTGTCATCGGAAACCACGCGCCGGCCTTGACCGTCGCGTCGTTCGCGACAATGACCGCCAACCGGCCACTCACGCGGCCCAAGCCAACGACGACGCCCGCGCTGGGCGCAGCACCAAACGTGCGGTCGCCGCCTTCTTCTTCATACATCCCATGAGCAGCAAAGAGCCCGAGTTCGATCAGCTCCGTTCCGGGATCGATCAGCTTCGCAATCCGCTCGCGCGCAGTAAGCTTGCCCTTTTCGTGTTGCTTCGCGATGTTCTTTTCGCCGCCGCCGAGCCGGACGGTTTCGGCGAGCACGGCGAGTTTTCGCAGTTCATTCTGAACGTGATCGCGGGCGCTGCGGGCAGCGAGAGATTCGGGGTTGAGTGGCTTTCCTATGAGGCTCATGAGTGCAAAGTTACGAATCGGCACCAAACCCCGAAGAGATAATAACAAGTGCCGAGTACCGTGCTCCTCAAGACGCCGGAGGACAGAATGTACGCATCATCATCTGCAATCGGGCTCGAATATTTTCAACAATCACACTTCTGAATCTTTGGAATGAATTCTCTTCGGTGGTGTTAAATTCGAGTCGTTTGTTGGACTTCAACCATTAGTCAAGATTGTATGACGCGTCCCATGTTAGGTCTCTTCCTTCTCGCATGTTCTTTGTGTATCTCCTCATGCAGCAGCAGCCGGGCGGTCTATAAGCAGTACAGTGCTGACGACGATAAAATCGGGTACGTTGATGCTTTGCTCACCGATAGTACATACGAGGTGAAGTTTCGAGGAGGTGATTGCACCGAAGCAGCGGTTAATAATGGCGCGATGTATCGATGTGCGGAACTGACAACGAATAAGGGTTACGATTACTTTGTTATTCTGCGCGATACCATCGAACAGGAATATCAATTCCAGGGCTGGGCGCCAACCAATTACGGCGGCACGATCCAAAACAGGCCCTACAATGTGTATTATCCGGTGGGTGTGAAGGCATTCTCTGTCGGCAAGGGAGCTACGCCGAACAGAAGCGGAGCCTTCAACGCAAAGGACGTCATGGTTCAATACGCGAGTAAGATCATCAAGCCCGGACAGTGAGAGGCGAGCAGAGTAAGTACCCGAAACCCGCCATAGTGGTCGACGGGTGGCGAACCATATTATTGATCTATTCCGAAGACCAGCGCATCAATACGCAAGAGTCACCGATCCATCGGTGCCAGAGGAGCCGGCGGTGCCGTTCGCACTATGGCCATTGCCGGTGCCGCCCGTTCCCCCAAGATTCGTTGCCGTAGGCGGACCGCTCCCACCCGCTCCGCCGGCTTTATCACTATTCGCTGCTCCGTTTACCCCTGCCGCGCCAGCATTGCCATTCGTGTGACCGGCGGTCGAACTGCCCGTTCCGCCTGGACCACTCGTGCCCCCTTGCGCGTTCGTTGCGTCGTTCAGAGAGTTATGTCCGCGACCGCCACCCGTCCCACCGTTTGCTACTAACAGAGTACCGGAGGTACTTCCGACTATAGATGTAACATTGCCGTTACCGCCTACGGTCGAAAGCGTGCCCGTGCTCGTACCTGCGCTCCCACCACTGCCACCGATACCAACCGTAATCGTAAGAGTCTCGCCCGGTGTAACAGACAATCCCAACGGCGGAATATATTCGCCAGCACCACCTCCACCACCCGAACCTCCTCCGGTCCCGCCATTATCGCCCCCTCCGCCGCCTCCGCCGCCTGCTCCACCGATACCTGTGGCATAGATCGTGGTAATGCCAGACGGGACGACATAGGTTGTGCTCGAAGTGTATGTACGCTCGAAGGCCGAAGCATATTGCCAGGCGGTAAGGAAAGAATTCCTGTAAACTGTCTTGAGGCCGGCGTCGCCGGTCGCGGGTGCCGCGATCTGTAACTGGACTGTTCCGTTCGATCCATTCGTGTTATCAACGGTGCCGAAGATGAAAATACCAGCATCGTTATCGGCCTCTAGGTTGAACGGACCCACCATTTGTCCGGAAGATGAAATTCGTATGAAGACGGTATGGCCGCTCGCCCCTAAATCGACGAGGCCTTCAGCTTCTGCTTCAATCCTTGCGCCGGTGGGAATTGTAAGACCTACATTCATTCCATTCGCATTTGTCGCGCAATTCATCGAAACTTCTATTCTAAAGGACCAGAAGTCTCCTGCTCCGATTGGGAAAGACATTCCTGCGACGTTCACGGGTGTATTGCTCGATGCGCCGGTATTTGTGCTCGTATTAATTGGAGCACGGACCAGATACATCGCACCACTCCCGCCGAGCCCGCTGCCAGTACTCAGGCCGTTCACCCATCGAAGTTGTGCCGGGTTGCTTCCGTCTGTTGCTAGCACCTGGCCGCTCGAGCCATTCGTGGTGGGTAATTTGTAAGTGATTGCCGCAGTGGCAACACCGGCCTGGAGCGCCGTTAAGTTGGCGTTGGAGGAGTTTGCAAACGCCAGCGAGCCGGTGTTAGAAGATGCTGCTCCGAGTCTCAGAATCTCATTTGTGCTGACGGTTGTGCCATCATCGGCGATCGAGGCGTCGGCAAAATTCCCGACACTGCTTGTACTCCACTTTGGGATTCTGTTGTTCGTCAGTGTAGCGTTGTTCTCGACGATCGCAGTCGAACTCGATACCATTGGTCTTCCGCCGCTCAATGAAGTGCTGGCATTTGTTCCGCCATTTGCAATCGGAAGTGTGCTCGTGATATTATTAGAGTTCGAGAGGTTGATTGCATTCCGCGTAATAACTTGTCCCGCAATCGTGAGATAGTTCGGTGACCCGGCGAGACTTACGTCGCCGGTATTGGTGCCAGAGAGCGGCGCCCATCCAAGACTGCCGTTGCCATCCACGGTGACGAGCGTTTGTCCGGCGGCGCCGACGGTGCCCGGCAAGGTCAACGAATAGCTGCTCAAGCCGGAAGCCGGAGCCAACAGCGTCAGCGGAGTAATCCCTGCGGCATTTCCTCCCAGAACGAACTTCGTTCCGTAACGCTCAGCATAGACCTGCGCGAAGAGATTGCCATACGCGCTCAGGAGGATGAGAAGTACAGAAACGGCGTGAAGAATCTGTTTCACTGCTGTGAACGGTTGAAGAATTCTGAAATTCATATCCACCTCCCGCGACGGATTCCGGAATGCTAGACCGGAATCCATCGTCGAGGTTTTTCCGTCATACGTCGATTGCTGTTGAGCGAATCCCTTTATTCATCCGGATTGCTCAATTGTTGGCGAAGGAGCACCAGCGTTGGAGCGTGCTGTCGTACATAAAGCTGACGGAGCCAGCCGGCATGAGGATAATATTGCCAACCGATGTGTGGAAGCGGTTCGCTGCGGTTCCCGTCGTCGCTTCGTCTACAATCGTAATGACGTTCGAGGCGTCGGCATTGACGATGACTAACATCCTGCCCGTGACCGGATTATTCACGCTTGTCACGCGAGCGGCGCCGGAACCTGCCGTGAGCCGAATGAACGTGTTCGATGAACTGACGTCAATATTGTCGTTCGTCCCTGCCGAGAGGGCGAAATTTGCCGCTTCGGAGAATGCCAGCGAACCCATCGTTTGCCGTCCCGTCCACGTGTTGGCGCTCGCGAGATTCAGTCCGAGTTGGTGCGAACCGTCCACGCCCAGCGTCCCGTCGTGTTTCATGTTCTCGCCGTTAATCGCATTGCTCGTGCTGTTATTGATCGCTGTTGCGATGGATGGTCCAGCTGCCGTGTGAACGGCATTGACTGAAACCGCTCCGGTATTCAGGATTGTGGCATCCCCGCCCATGGCAACGCCGGCCGCCTGTCCACTACTGTTTCCGACCACGATATTCCCATTGGCTAAGGCCATTGAGCCGAGAGTCACAGAGCCGGACGGAAGGGAGACCGTACCCGTAACAGTCAGATCGGTAAACGAACCGGTGCTTCCGGAAATCGGTACGCCACTAATCGTGCCACCCGTGATCGTGCCCCCAGTGATCGACACGTTGTTCGCATTCTGTGTCGCGATCGAGCCCAACCCGAGATGCGAACGTGTCGTTGAGGAATTCGCAAGCGTTAGACTGCCACCAGTGTCAATGGTTGCATCCCCGCCGAGGGCTTTCGTGTTCCATTGGGTTCCATTCGCGATTAAGAGATTCCCTGCAGTCGCGGTTGTCGCTCCGAGCAAGGCCCCGTTAATTTTTCCGACCACCGTCGACGAAATGCCGCCGGTTACATCACCGTCTACTTGCACGTTGACGCCCTGCGGGTCTTGCCATGTCAGGTTGCCATTTCCATCCGTCTGGAGCACATATCCCGTCGAGCCATTATTTGCAGGAAGATGCCAGACCAGTGGACCGGAATTCGCGCCGGCGAAGAGTGTAAGACTATTGAACGGATTGGTTGAATCCGCGGCTAATACCACCTTCGTCCCAAAGATCCCCTTGAATGCTTGTGAGTGCGCGGCCGTCGCTGTCATTGCCAATGCAATGAGGACAACTCCGGTCATGAGTGTCTGTTTTGTTTTCATCGTCGTATGAGTTGAGAATGTGTAAGAGAAAAATCCTAGTTGGCTGAGTTCAAGAACCAGCCGTGCAGCACGTCATCATATTGGAAGGTCGCCATTCCGTTTGCGATCAGGATTATGTCCGTACCCCCCGGCACGATAAATTGATTCTCGGGTGCCGAGAGGGCAGAGCGGTTCTTGATCACGATCGGACTCGTGCCGATATTGATTAGCGAGACCACTCGCCCGGCCAGAACGCTGGTGCGATCCAGTCCCGTAAAATCGATGGAAGTTGTGTTGCTATTGAGGAGCCGCACATATCTCGCGCCGCTCTCCAACTGATAATTATCTGCGTTCGAATATAGAGGCTCCGGTGTCCAGACGCCCTTCGATGCTCCGAAGGAGAGTGTGCTCGTTGCGTCATCATACGTGAGATCGACACCGTTCGCCGATTGCAGATTGATCGTCTTCGCCTGACCAGGAATCGGTGTGCCGTTGATCGAGATCTGCTTGAGATAATTGAACGCGACTTTGTCCGCCGTGACCGCTCCTCGCGCGATCTTGTGTGTGGTAATGGCCCCATCCACCACGTTCAGCGCAAACGGCGAAGCCGTCAGTTGTGCCAGTGGACGCATTTCCTGGCCTTGCTCGACTTGTACTCCGATCCAAAGCGGGCGGTCCATCTCCTGTGGCGTCGGCAGCGGGGTATCGCCAGCGCCGAGTAATACGGAGAATACGCCGTCCTGCACTGTGGTATTGTACGTGCCGGCCCAAATTCTACTCTGTGCAAGACTGTCGGTATAGATTCGGAACGTCAGCTTATACTCCCCATTGAGCAGCGGTCCGGAAGAACCCGCTGTCCCAATGGAGAGTACGCCCTGATAGCTCACGAGCCGCGTGAGGTTGTCCTGGGCTCGGAGTGCGGGGGCTATGGCTGAGAGAAAGAAAATGAAAAATGCCCCCATCAGCCATATGATTCGTTTTGTCATGATGGCAGCGTGTTTCCTGTTGCCTGCCACAAAGGGGAAGAATCATGCCTTAGCTGGCAAGCTCTCCATACATGCTCATTCTCAACACCTGTCTGTTATCCAGACAATTCTTCGCACAACTGCCGTAAACTTCTTACGATACCGGTTTAGCAGGACGTGCGCAGCGCGGAGCCTGGCCCCTGAACCCGTCGAATGGGTCCCAACTATTATTTGCAGAATTCATCGAAAATATGCGATGCCGGATGGGTTGAACCTCGTTATACAGGGTGGAGGGGAGTCTCTTCGCAAATTACGTACTACGAATGACGAATTAAGAATTTGGCTCACAATCGGCTTTCTGGCGATGCGAACGAAGGGTTGCCAAAAGACACCGTAATTTATTCATGAAAAATATCCGAAAATTAAATATAAAATTATTTGCGCTGCCCAAGGGCCACAGGAAATTGCGATGCCAGATTGGGGGATAATTGGGGGACGGGCGGGAGCCGAATTCGAGATTTTCTGAACTTTTCAGGGCTGAGAGGCATTTGAAGGCGCTCCGAATCCTTGCCATCGCAAGGAAGGAGCCCCGCATCATGCTGGTGCATCATGCTGGTGCATCATGCTGGTGCATCATGCTGGTGCATCATGCTGGTGCATCATGCTGGTGCATCATGCTGGTGCATCATGCTGGTGCATCGTGCTGGTGCATCGTGCGGGTATGGAGTGAGATCACAGGTGATCTCGGGATCATATCAGATCTCATCGAACCAAGGAGCTTATTATGTTCGCGATCGTCGAGATTTCAGGAGAGCAGTTCAAGATCGACCAGGCCATGAAGTCGTTGCGCGTGCCGTACATGGCCGACGCATCGATCGGGCAGGAGGTCACGCTGGGTAATGCCATGGTATCGCAGAGCGAAGGCGGCATCAAGCTCGGCAGCGGTACACTCCCGACGGCGACGGTTACCGGCCATAGCCGTGGTGACAAGGTAATCGTCTTCCACAAGAAGCGCCGCAAGCGTTATCGTAAGTTGAACGGCCACACTCAGCAGTACACCGAGCTCGCTCTTAATTGGTAAGAACGCTCATAGCACTCAGCACTTAGCACTCAAGATTTTCCAATGGCACATAAAAAAGGAATGGGATCGACGCGCAACGGGCGCGATTCCAATGCACAACGACTCGGTGTCAAACGCTTCGGCGGAGAATTCGTCCGCGCAGGTAACATCCTCATTCGCCAGCGCGGTACGAAGTATCATCCGGGCACGAACGTGCTTCGGGCGAAGGACGACACGCTGTTCGCCATCGCAGATGGCTTCGTGAAGTTCTCCCGGTTCCGTCTGGACCGGCGGAAGGTCAGTGTCATTCCGGCCGAAGCCGCGAACGCATAAGTATTCAAAAGCCCGCTGCGAAGCGGGCTTTTTCGTTCTTTCACATTTTATTCCGCCTGCGCCGGCGCAATGCGAGGCCAGATCGCTTCAGCGTTCGGAACTGGTTTTGCCTGCAAGCCGAAGACGACATCATCGACGTATTCCTCGGAGCGCATTCCGACCAGCACCGACGAGACGCCAGGAACACTACGAACCAGCAATACCGACTTCTGCGAGAGCGAAAGGGCGTGATCCTCTGCGGGGAGCAGGGAGTCGAGTGCGGCATGAATCTTCTCGGCACGAGCGTGACCGCGATTCGAATAGTAGTTCGATATATGCTCGAAAACGTCATCGGCCGTCTCCGCATACTGGACCATTATGGAGTAGAGCCCTTCATCGTCTTTGGATAGTGGTCGAAGAATGTCGAAGACATATTGGAGTCGCGGCGCCAGTACGGTTTGGGAAATATCCTGCCACTCCTCGACGCTGGCGAACTCGCGCCAGTTGCCTTCGTCTAGGTTGCGTCCAAGCGTCATCAGCTTTTGTACAGCATCGCTGGACTGGGGATTGAGTGTGAGGCCTTTGAACTTAACGGAGAAGAACTCCTCCTCCTGCAAACGAAGATCATGTGTCAGATCGTCAATGTCCTGTTCCGGCGGGACTTCCCGCTCAGGAAAGTCTGCAAGGCGTATGAGTTGCTTGCCAACGATTGCATTCAGTGGACGATTAATAAGGACGCCGAGATTCTTCTCCCGGCAGAACTCCATAACGGTTTGTGTGCCACGCTTCTGGTTTCGCTCGGTGATGGCGCCATGCTCGAATATGTTGAGCGGAAATTGGACAATGGCAAAGTGATGATTTGGAGAGATGTCTTCAGCGGCTCGCCAGCAAGCTTCGAGCGAAGTGCGATTTACAGTGCCTTCGGGCTTGACGAACGTGTTTGAGCTGATGCCATACCACTGAATGCGGCCCTGCTCGACTTCAGACTCAAGATGGCGAAACGCCTTCTGAATGCGCTGATAGTACTCTTCTTGCACTTCATCTTCGGGGTGGCCTTCCGCGATGGCCCATTCAATGAAATATTCAGGATTATGGAGAAGATAGACATCAATTGCCGGCAATGCAAGGCGGTCGAGCGAAGCGGTGATTTGATCGCGAAGGAAGTCTGGGTGAATCGAGTGCCAAAGACCGTTGCTGTGGCGCACGAGGTCCGAAAGTTCAGAGCCAGCGGAGTAGTCGGCATGTGGGGCATTGGCTCGGAGCTGAATCTCCTCGAAGAGCGCCCCTTGAATATAGCTGCCCTTGGAGATAACGACCATTTCATCGCGTTTGGTAAGCCCTTGCTTCACCAAACCGGCGAGTACTTCTCCGATCAAACGCTCAGCGTTGCCGCCGGCGTAATTCGAGGAGGTATCGATCAGGTTGACGCCCATTCGAATTGCTTTGGCCAATGCGGCACGATGCGACGCTACCCGGTGATCGACGCGATAGGACCCGAACCCTGCGCCGCTTACAGTCAAGCCGGTGCGGCCCAGAGACCGATAGGAATCAGTCCATTCCGGATGCCGAATGGGAATGGTGTGAGTCGCTTCAGCCGTCGCGTGCCCGGCAATTTGCAGTTCTTCGAGTTGACCGTTTGCTGTGATATGCATGATGACTTTGAAACTTGCGCGCCTCGTAACCGTTTCCACCCTGCAACCGTGCCGAACATCAAGAATTCCATCCTGAGCGCAGAACACCGTGAGATTTAGCGAGCATCTCGGAAAGGGGGCGTGGGCATTTGCATCGCGAGCGCTACCGCTTGTTTATGCGATTGCCCTGATCATGGTTGCGCGCGCGATCCCGAGAGAGGAATATGGCACCCTACAAGTCTTTCAGGCTCTGTTTGGAATGCTCTTCACCTTCTCGGACGGATTTGCTCTACAGGCGATTGTGAAATTCGGGGTAGAGCCGAATGTGAATCTAGAGGAATTAGTGACGACGACTGTCGCCCTTTTCGTTGCGTTTTTGTCGGTGTCGTTAACAATACTCCTTATTTTCAGCTCCTTCGTTGCTTCGATTTTGAATATTGCTGCTTTGACGCAGCTTCTGCCCTGGCTCGCCCTCTTCGCTATCTTTACAATGCCGCGCGTCGTGTTTGCAAAAGTCTTGCAGACCAATTTTCGAATGAAGGAGATATTCTTCGTCGATTTTGCCAATTTCGGAATGGCCGCAATCGTCCTCGTTGTGTTGCTCACCTCGGGACACGTCCATTCTGCGACCGATGTCATTCGCGTCACGATTGCAACTGGTCTGCTATCTTCAGTCGTCGCCACGATACTCGTTCGACCATTCCTCAAGTTTCGTCCAAAGTACTCCCGTTCGATGCTTTCGCGCATCTCTAATTTCGTTCGTTATCAGGCGGCGATGGGAGTTGCGTCGACAGCTCAGCAAAATTTTGATACGCTTGTGGTTTCAGGGTTTGCAGGGGCAACGGGGGCAGCAGTGTATGGAGTAGCAAAAATGCTGTTCCGTGGATTCGACGTCGTACGCGAAACGATGACACTGTTTGTCTTTCCCGCGGCGAGTAAATACTATTCTCGCAAAGATATTCCTACACTTCGAGCGATCCTCGAAAAGAGTGTGAGTTTGCTTTATTTGGTGATGATTCCAGCAGGAATTCTACTGGAGATCGTGGCTCCAACACTATTCCATTTGTTGTATGGGACGAAGTACGATGCCAGCGTGCCAATTTTTCGGTTGCTGCTAATGGCGATTACGATCTTCCCAATCCAAATGGTCTTTGGAGTCGCAATGTCAGGCATGGGAAAGATCAAGGAGCTCTTTCGAATGTTTGTTTTGAGTCTGATAGTTAACGTCATTCTTGCGACGATCCTGCTTGCGACGATCGGTATTACAGGTGCGGCGATCGCTTTCGTTGTCGCAAGTGCGGTCCAGGCCGTTCAATTCTTAATCTATATTCGCAAGGAGGTTCAGGTTGTACCATCGCAATTACTGAATCGTGGGCTGTTTGATATTTTTGGGTATCTGCTCGACCTTAAGTAGATTCAGCATATTCCAATCGTCACAGCATTCGACTATCGGAAAGGAACCATCTGCGTAAGGTGCATGTAAAATCCCGCTCAATTCTTCACGATCGTGCTCCATCAATTACTTCAATGATAAAAAAGCTCCTCCGTCGCTCTCTTAGAGCGTATCTCACTTATACACCAATAAAAGTGGGTCGCTATCCTATCATGATGTTCTTTCACAGGTTCCTAAGCGAGCCTGCTACAGAGGAAGTCATGACGAAGGATCGAGGGCGAATGATACTAGACGTGGATGATTGGACACAATATACCATGTATTACAATCTATATGAGGCCAAATATGATAAGGTGATGCTTGCCTTGATGAAGGATACGAATGTGGTATTGGATATTGGTGGAAACGTGGGACAACATACATTATGGTTCGCCCGCTATGCGCGAAAGGTTTACTCTTTCGAACCCCTTCCTCGACTTGCAGATAGAATTAGACGCGAAATCGCGCTTAATCACTTGGAATCCAAGGTGGTTCTGGTTACTAAAGCATTGAGCGATGAAGCTAAGTCGCTTGTCATCACTGATCCGGATCGAGGAATGAGTGGCAACGCAAGTACGATCCTGGGTCGGTCACCGAATGAAAAGACTATCGCAATTCAGGCAATTCGTCTGGATGATTTCCTTGAGTCAGAAGGCGTGAAAACAGTTGATCTGGTCAATATCGACATTGAAGGCGCTGAATTGTTTGCCTTGCGCGGAATGCCGAATCTTCTTCGGAATTCGGCTCCCCCGCTGGTTCTGGAAATGAACGAGCTCATGATGGGCTTGGCTGGCTACACGTTTGAAGAAGTGCAGAATTATCTTGCAGAATTTGGATATAGGCCATTCCAAATGGTGAAGACCGGATTAATCGGACCGGTCAAAAAGATCATTTCGGACTCAGAGAACTTTTGCTTCCTCACTGAGAAGCACTTGGCCATGCCAAAGATTAAGAGCCTGATTTCTCAAGCTTAGCTTTTCGGGTAAGCCCCCGGATTGGGCTTATTAGTGTAGGCAGAAATGAAAGCGCCTCTAGATACTAGAGGCGCTAGTTCCAATGAAAACCAAAGTCCAATCTATCTTGCAATTACTAGCTTTGCGGTCTGGACCAAATTGTCGAATGTCATGCGAACGAAGTAGACTCCAGATTGAAGAGAGAGTTGACTCGCACGAATCTCATAAGGGCCGGGTCCCAAGTTTGATTGGAGATAAACAACTCGTGCGCCGCGAGAGTCATAAACTTCCAGAAGCCCAACTGTGCTCTGGGCGGATTCGAAGAAGAGAATGGAGTTGAAATCAGCGTCGTACCTCACTTCGAAATGAGATTGGGTCGAAGCAGTCTGGGGGCCTACTCCGGCAGTGGTTGGCTGATGCGCGATGTAATAACCCATAGCCTGAGGGGAGACGTCGAGGACTTCGACTGTATTAGTAATATATGGATTTACGGTTGTCATGTGTTGGAATGAGTCCACGATGGGGATGCCAACGAGTCCTCCGGCTGCCATGACCATGTCAGAGGGCAAAGAATTGTTCACACCTTGATGAAGGAACACGGCGACATGTTTGTCTCTCGAGAGATTAAGAGTCGGAGCATAATACCATCTCTGGTTCGGTCGATCATACCACTCGCAAGTCGGAGTCGTAATATTATCTGTTTCAATAGACCACACCCCACCAATTTGTCCCCCAGTCATAAGGTATCGTGCATCAGGAAGCATGACATTGCCGCTGACCGTGCAAGGTTGCAGCATCGGGCTTATCGTCGTCCATTGAAGTGAAGCGGTGTCCAATAATTCTGAGCCAGGCGCGGAGGTCGATGGGGTGTTCCTTCCGCCGGCGGCCAATATTGAGCCATCAGGAAATTGTGCCAGAACACCCATGATCCGTGCCTGCTGCATGGGTGTCATCACTGTCCATACATCATTTTCCTGATCATACATCTCGCACTCGCTGAAATACCGCGAGCCGGAACCACCATCTCTTCCGCCAGCCACGAGAATATTATTGCTATTGGAGAGCAAAAGTGACATGTGATCATGCCGATTCTGGTGCATCGATGCAATTGCCCGAGACGACATCGTCAAAGAATTGTATACTTCGCATGATGCTGTAGTTCCATCTGCGCTCAGGCCGCCAATTATGACAATGCTACTATCATTAACATATGTTGCAGTTTCATTCTGTCGCGCGAGTAATAGGTGACCTCCACTACTCCACGTCTTAGTTGCGGGGTCATAGACCTCGATTTGATCTGTCTGTGCAACGGAGGCACTGACTTGGCCTCCAAAGACCGCAACCTTGCCACTTGAGAGAACAACGGCGCAGCCTCTTCCTCGCGGCACCGCCAGGGATCCAGTGTAAGTCCATATCCCGCTGGCTGGGTCGTATAATTCGCAGGAGCCAATCGGATTATCATTTACGTCTTCTCCACCGATCGCAAGAACGGTCCCATTCTGAAGAGGAACCATAGAGAAGTAAAACCGCGGTGTGTTCATCGGAGCAACGGTCCTCCAGGTTTGCTGAGACGTGGACACTTGCGCGATGATTGTTAGACCGAGAAACCCAAGAATCGTTACTATCGTATGATGTTTCATAACGTCTGAGAGTTAAATTGTGGAGCAGTATCCGTGAAATCTATCTTTCACGATAGACGAAGATAATACATTTTCCAGGAGATGCAAGTCGAATCCAAAATTATTAATATTGAAATGTTTTCAAATGGAACGATTCTAAGGCCGTGGCCACTTCTTTCCCTCGAAATCTAATCCCAATCACCGATGAAGAAATTTGGGGTCATCTCGTTAAATGTCTGCGTTGCCCTGGTTTGTCTTCAGAGTCTCAGTTTCGCCCAGGACCTCAACACTGGGCTCGTAGCCTACTGGCCGTTCTGCGATTGCTCAGCCAAAGATCATACGGGCAATGGACATGATGGCACGCTTGTGAGAGGTCCAACCTGTGTTGCCGGCATTTACGATTCGGCCTTTCAATTCCATGGCTCCGATTGGATCGCTGTGCCGTTCTCATCAGCATTCGATATCCCTACAGACAGTGCTCTTACCTTGGCCGCATGGGTCAAGCCGAGCAGCATAGGCGGATACCAAGCACTTGTTGTGAAGGGTTCAGATGCTTGGGACTATGGTCTCTATATTGACATCAGCGGGAGCTTCATGTTCGGCTGCAGCTGGCCGAATCACGAGACTTTTTCAACCACCAGGCCTCAGGCTGGGCAGTGGTACCATGTTGTAGGGGTCTATCGTAAAAGCAGTTGGAAAATCTTCGTCAATGGAGTCCTTGAGGACCAGGTCGCAAAGGGAACGCCAATCGGTCGATCCATGAATCCGCTCGGAATGGCGATTAAAGGCAACTACCAGAAGGATATGTATTCTGGCATTCTTGATGAGGTGCGATTTTACGATCGCGCACTTTCCGATTCCGAAGTAATGGCTCTTTACCTTTGGCGGGGTCCTGGCACGTTTGCGCTCTCAACATCATCAGAAAAAATCAATGGGCATGGTTGTGTTCCATTCGACACGGCCGTTCACTTTTGGGCCGAAGGTTGCGGTCCATCGGCCGTTTCTTTGGATAGTGTTTGGATTAGTGGGGCAACCGCGTTCCGCGGCAAGAATCTTGGAAGGGTGCCCCGTTTGGTCTTCGCCGATGATTCTGTTGGCTTAGAGTATCTCTCGAATACATACTTGCCGGACACCAGTCTGTTGCACCTGCGATTTCATTCGGGGAATTTGTTCGGAGATACTGCAGTCTCACTCTTCGGATCAGGTGGCGGCGGTCCATCGGCGTTATCTATCAATGAGAAGATGTTCATGTGGGCTCGGTGCTCCGGACTTGATACCATCGTTCCATTCGGGATCGAAGGCTGCCTTCCCTCCACGGCGATGCTGGATAGTGCTTGGATCGAAGGATCATCTGCTTTTCAACTATATGATGTTAGAAAGTCCCCACGCTATTTAGGTGCAAGAGACAGTATTGGCGTGCGCTATGCTCCTTCCAACCATTTGCTTGATACTAGCTGGCTGCATATGCGTTTTGATCTTGGTGCAGGAACTCGCGACACATCGATTGAACTCATGGGTACAAACAGAGGGACTCCTGCTACACTCTCCGTGAATCCTGAGGAGTTCATGTGGAGCATCTGCACCGAACTTGATACCGCCGTTCCCCTTTCCATTATTGGCTGTCTGACAGCATTGACCAAGCTAGATACTGCTTGGATCGGTGGCTCGGCGGCGTTCCAAATTTCTGATTTCCGGTCGACCCCTCGAGTCCTGAGGCCCAAAGATAGCATTCAACTCCATTATGCGCCTGATCCAAACGGAGCTGACACGAGTTGGCTTCATCTTCGATATGATCTTGGGGCCGGTGCCATCGATACGATCATTGGACTCTTCGGGGCAAGCGCCAGCACTCCACCAACGCTTTTGTTGCCGACTGAGCGAACCTTTCTCCGAACTGCTTGCAGTGGATCGTTGGATTCAACCTTGCCCCTTGGAATCCTTGGCTGTTTGCCGAAACAATCTAAGCTGGATTCGATATGGATTGATGGATCACAAACATTCCGCATCAACGATGTCAGAAAATTGCCGCGTGTGCTGAGTCCGAATGATAGCATTCCATTGCGCTACGCTCCGAGAGGCCGATCGATCGATACAGGTCTGTTGCATATCCGATATGATTTTGGTGGTGTGATGCACGACACCACGTTATCGCTTTTGGGCACATCCTCCTCGCCCTTTATTGGTAGCAATGCATATCAGCATCTTGCCATTCGCAGTGGTGCGCTCGGCGAATCGGTCACGATGCCGCTCCAGGAGGATCTGAGTGCCCAGGCCTATCTTATGGCTTCCTGGAGTAATCTCAAGAGTCTCACAGCATTGATCTCCTTCGATTCCACCAAGTTGACCTATCTATCATATGTCGCCCCCCTTGGCTGGACAGCGTCATCTGTTGTGCCTCATGGTAATAGCCTGCAATTCTCAATCACGAATGTATCGTCATCGCCTACGAATCCATTGGATATGGGATCGGCACTTTTCACTGTCCATGGTCGGCATGCCGGAATGACACTCGTGGCTCTGAATGACCTATGGTTGAAGATCGGAGACTCCAGCGACGAGGTTTGCCTCGGTACCACAGAAGATGAGTTATGGGGCGTCGAGATCATACAACAGTCATCTTCAGTTTCATCCACGGCATTGTCAAGTCCAATCCAAGTTCATCCAAATCCATTCGAGGATCGCATTAGCATTGATGACCCGGATCGGATTATTACCAGCGTAGAGATTGTGGACGTGCTCGGTCGCTCCACAACGTCCGAAGTCCTATGGAAAGATCGGGAAGCGGTAGTTGAAACAGCAAATTTGCCGGCTGGGCTATACATCGTCGTTTGTCACATGCACGATAAGACCCATTCCATTCGGATGATGAAAGCGCACTAAGAATGCTTCTGTTCGGGAGCCTTTTTCTGCCGCACGCGGGTTAGTGCGACAAATGATGAACCCAGAAGCCATACCCGCGCCTGGAGCATCGCGCACGATGCTCGATCCTTCGCTCAGTTCGAATGAAGGGCTGATTACGATCACGCTGCCCGATGGCTCGCAGCGGACGTATCCGCGCGGAACAACGGGCATGGAGATCGCCCACTCGATTTCGCCACGGCTGGCGGATGCCGCGCTTGGGATTTTCGTCAACTCCGTTCCATTCGATCTTGCGACTCCGATCGTGCAAGATTCATCGGTTCGGATCGTTCAGTGGCGCGATGAAGAAGGCAAGGGCATCTTCTGGCATTCGAGTGCACATTTGATGGCCGAGGCAATCGAGGCAATCTATCCCGGTACCCGCTTCGGCATTGGACCACCCATCGAGAATGGATGGTACTACGATATGGAGCTTCCTGCTGGAGTGAAACTCACGCCAGAGGACCTCGCTGTGATCGAGGCAAAGATGTACGAGCTTTCGAAGCGCGATGTGCCGTATCGTCGTATCTCGAAAGAATATAGTGAGGCTATCGAATACTTCAAAGCGAAGGGCGATTGGCTCAAGCTTGAATTGCTCGATGGCTTGAAGGGCCAGCCGATCACGTTTTACGAGCAAGGTAATTTTGTCGATTTGTGCCGTGGCACCCATGTGCCTTCGACTGGTAAAATCAAATTTCCTAAGCTGCTCTCGATTGCCGGTGCCTACTGGCGCGGCGATGAAAAGCGGCCGATGCTCACCCGCGTGTATGGCGTGAGTTTTCCGACGAAGAAAGAACTCGACGAGTTTATTACCGCCCGCGAGGAAGCGGAGAAACGCGATCATCGCAAGATTGGAAAGGATCTCGAGCTGTTTCTCATATCGCCGAAGGTCGGTCAGGGGCTCGTACTTTGGTTACCAAATGGCGCGGCGCTTCGGCAAACTCTTGAGACATTTCTCAAGAAGGTTCTTCGCAAGCATGGATACGAGCAAGTAATCACTCCGCATATCGGAAGTCTTGAGCTTTACAAAACCAGCGGACACTATCCGTATTACAAGGATAGCCAATTCCCACCGATCACGCTCGAAGACGAATCGTACCTGCTGAAGCCGATGAATTGTCCGCATCATTTTACGATGTTCAATTCTAAGCCGCACTCGTACCGAGATCTGCCGGTGCGGTTTGCGGAGTTTGGCACCGTTTATCGTTACGAGCAGTCTGGCGAACTGACCGGCATGAGCCGCGTCCGCGGTTTCACTCAAGACGATGCTCACCTGTTCATGGCGCCAGAGCAACTGCGCGATGAGTTATGTGACGTTATTGCGCTCACCAAGTATGTCAGCGAGGTAGTCGGGCTCACAGGATTTCGCGCGCGGCTTTCGTTTCGCGATAAAGCGAACGTCGATAAATATGGTGGCTCCGATGAACAGTGGGAACGTGCCGAACGCGACGTCCGCGAAGCCGCCGATGCCATGGGCCTGGAATACACCATCGGTATTGGAGAAGCAACATTCTACGGGCCGAAGATCGACTTCATGCTCAAGGATGCGATCGGCCGCTCATGGCAGCTTGGCACCGTTCAGGTTGACTATGTCATGCCCGAGCGATTCAACATGGAATACATCGGTGCGGACGGACAAAAGCATCGTCCGGTCGTGATTCATCGTGCGCCGTTCGGATCGTTCGAGCGTTTCTGCAGCTTGCTCATCGAGCATTACGCAGGCAATTTCCCCACATGGCTTGCACCGGTGCAGGTTGTTGTCCTGCCCATTACCGATGCTCAGGAAGCATACGCCGAGGAAGTCTATGCCGCGCTGGAATCAATGGGTATTCGTGCGAAGCTCGATGCCTCCAGCGAGAAGGTCAACGCCCGCATTCGCGATCATGAACTGAAGAAAGTCCCAGTCATGCTGGTTCTGGGCGAGCGTGAGCGCGAAGCTCGCGCGGTCGCCATCCGGCGGCACGGAAAGGGCAACACCGGAACGGTTTCGCTGGAGGAGGCATTAGCCGTCCTCCAGGTTGAATGCGCGATTCCGGAATAGTCTTTGCAGGGATCCATTCGAGGCCTATCATTATAACGAACTAGCGACTATTTGAACAATTTGGATACGGTTGCGGCGCCAGATGTAGAAACAAACGGCTCCGATGCTCCTGAATCGAAGACCCCAACGCCTGTCAGCGTTGGCGGATTAACGCTCAAAAAGCGTACTCCCTCTCGGACTTCCACCACTACCGGAGCCGCGCCTGGCGCGACTCCGAGTGCACCTGGCACAGCCGCAGCGGTGCTCACGCCGCGTGTTGGACCGCCGCGCACCACATTACGTCCAGCCGGACCAAGTCCTGCAAAGGTTTCCAAGCGCATGGAGCGATTCAGCCGCGTCATGCCAAGCCGCGATCCCGGCGTGCGCATGAACGAGAATATCCGCGTCCCGGAAATTCGCGTTATCGATTCCGAAGGCCAAATGATCGGCGTCATGTCGCCGAAAGAAGGGCTGGAAATTGCACGTGCAAAGATGCTCGACTTGATCGAGATTGTCCCCAATGCAAAGCCACCTGTCTGCAAGATCATCGACTTTGGCAAGTGGAAATACGAACAGCAGAAGAAGGATAAACAGGCAAAAAAAGCGTCACATCAGCAGCTTCTGAAGGAAGTCCGATTCCACCCTCGCACCGATACGCACGATTTCGAGTTCAAAGTTCGCCATGCGCGTGCCTTCATCGAAGAAGGGCATAAGGTCAAGGCCTACGTCCAGTTCAAGGGACGCGAAGTCAGCTACAAGCAGTTCGGCGAGAAGTTGCTTACGGATTTCTGGAAGCGAATGGAAGATATCGCGAAGATCGACCAGAATGTTTCCATGATGGGCCGGACAATGTCCATGGTCCTCTCACCGGCTGGCAAGAAAGCTAAGGCTGGTACCGAAGCCAAAGCTGAACTGAAACCAGAACCGAGAGCCGAACTCCGGAAAAAGGAGCAGCCCAGCGTCGATCTTGACATCTCTCCCGATGGTCAAGCCGAAGAGCCTTCGGATTCCTAAAATACTCTGATGGGTTTTCTTCTTCCGCCAGTCCCAAGTTGTGCAGCCATTTAAGATGGAAGCGCATCAGTGTGCGCAGTGCAGCCCAGTTCACCGAATCGGAATTCGCGAAGAGTACCCCTTCCATCTATTACAACGCTATTCGACCCCTTCGGTGTTGCATGAACATCATAAAAATATATACTTCTGCGATGATTTAATTATTATTCATAATTCATCGGCTGAAATTCATAATCAAGGCTGAATGGGCAGGTTGGGGCCAAGATTGTAAGAGGAGTACTCACTCACTACTCCATTTCCACAGTTTCAGTTAGATCGGACATATTGTAACGAAGCGAGAATCTTTTGCTCAACCTATGAGGTTCATTGAACGGTAGTTATCCCTGCCAATGCGTGACCGGGTCTCCGGTTCTCCAGCGCTTCGGTAACGCCCGGCCACCGGGAGCATCAGGCATGATATCGATCAACCATGATGCGCATCGAACACGATGCAAGGTCTGTTGAGGTAGAAGCAACAGCGCGTAAGGTGATACTTGTCGTCTGTCGATTCTGAAATTTATTTCGGAGACAGACTTTATGAGCATTGTTTCTTACAACAGAGCCGTCTCAACCAGCCTAAAGCCGCCGGTAGCGATAGCACAGCCTCAACCCAAATCGTGTATTGTAGTGGCGTCCTCGCGGGAGCGGGGATTGCCGCGCCTTCCCCTCGCACATCCCAATCAACCAAAGTTTGCACCGGTCCTCTTCGGACTGGCGCGAAAAGACTGTGACATAAGCACCATGAGCACGTTTATTACCTACTGGACCAGTTCATCAGGGGATAATGGAACGGTAACCTATCACTATCCGGCGCTCAAAATTTCATCGGGAACGGCTCCGGCACAATTCGCGCCCAGAGCGAATGGTGAACAGAACTACCCCAATCCGCTGACGTCGAATGGAGGGTTCAAGACGACCATCCCATTTGAGACATCGGGCCAGGGAACAGCTCTGATCCGTATTGTCGATCAGACCGGAAAGGAAATCCTGAAGGACAATATGGACGTCACTTTTACGGGTAAGCACTTCTTCTATTTTACGGGAAGCGAACTGCCTGCTGGCACGTATTATTACCAGATCGAATTTCCTTTTGGCGTCATCATCGTAAACCGCACGATGCTCATTATTAAGTAGATCAATTACTTAATGCCATGCCCTCGATGTGAGGACATGGCATTGGTTTCTTCGTTTATCAATGATGAATAAAATACCCTTCGCGAAGTGGTTGTTGCTCTCCTTGCCTTTGCTCGTGTTTCCATTAACGGGACAGGCCGTCACGTGGCACCATGTTTCGCAATTGCCCGGACAGCCAAGGGCATGCTTTTTTTTCAATAGTGACGAAGGTCTGGTCTCTTATTCTTCAAAGAGTTCGGAAATAATTGTGAGGACCACCGATGGAGGCAATACGTGGAAGCAAGTAACTCAACCTGCGATTCAAGCTGGTAATTGGTTTACGCAAATTTGGTTTAAGGATTCAAACGAAGGCTGGGCTACTTCCTTAGATCCTACCGAAGGGCTGCTTCATTCAACCAATCGGGGTTTGGATTGGGCCAACGTTTCGAGTTATTCTGGGCAAGCATGGTCTGTTTTTGAGACGAATCCGAAATCGGCACAACCAGCTCTATTTATTACAGGCGGTTTCTCGACTTCATATGGGATTCATATTTCTAATGATAATGGAAATTCATTTAGGTATGCTCAACTCGGCACAGGTACGTATAGGTCCGAGACTACTATTGGATTTACGGATTACAAACACGGAGCAACAAATAGTTATTATGGGAATCTCTCTTTTACAAACGATGGAGGAGCAACATGGCAGCTAAATTCACTTTGGATTGGTGACAGTTGGGGACTACACGCCTTTCAAGGAACAACTAACATGCTCGTCGTCCCTGAAATGCAGATTAGTGGTCGAGCACATGTCTTTCGATCGACCGATAATGGTGCCACATGGTTAGATATCAACTCCTTACCGTTTTGGGTCACCGGTGATGTTCAAGGAACATCCCAAGATGCATTTATTCAAGTCTCTTCCGCATCGGGAACTGGTGGTGGTATTTACAGATCTCGTGATTTGGGTGCAACATGGGAGGCCATTGGCGGCCCAAGGTACTATGGTCCCGATAACCGCATGGCTGTCATTCAATCGTGTGCTGGGGGCATCACAGTTTTTGCATGCGACGATTCTGGCGGCGTGTGGAGGACAACTCTTTACGATAGCGAATATTCATCGCAAAACAAGCATTTTAGTGCCGACTTGATTCCGTCTCCTGCGGCCTGTGCCAAAAGTAAATTCTATGTTCGCGTCTTTTCTGATTCATGTCCAGCCGCTTTGCGAATCGATTCGCTCGTTCTCGATGATTCAAGGAGATTCTCGATTGCGACAAAACACTTTCCGATTACACTTGGCGGCGGAGTGGCCGATTCCTTCCTTCTACAATTTAGCCCTCTGGGCCAAGCAGGGACTTTTACGGCGCACTTGCATATTTTCGGCGCGAAGTTCTTGCCGGATTCGACGGATGTGTTCGATACAATCCTGACACTCACGGCGATTGCAATCCCTGAGCCTCCTAGTCTTTTATCCTCACCCACACAATTCAATTTCGATTCGCTGAGTATATGCGTTGGCTTGCGTGATACAAGCGTCATGTTCATAAACACCGGCTGCACATCGGATACGCTAACGGACGCAAACACCCTCGGCGCGGGATTCTCCTGGCTTCGCGACTCACTGCCGATCGTTATTGCGAGTGGCGATTCGGTGCGTCTACGCTTTCGGTTTGTGCCTCCGGATTCGGGCGCGTTTACCGGCACGGCGAAGCTCACGGTCGTCTCAATGGGACTGACCCAAACTCCACAACTTGGATTTTCTGGAGTGGGTGTCCATGGCACCGGCATTCTGAATGTGCTCAGCACGTCCTTGCAGGCGGGCAGCTTCTCCTTCTGCGCGGGAGATACAACGGTCTTCGACACTATCAAGAATACCGGTTGCGACACTCTCTCGCTCTCGAACGGACAGCTTCAAGGCGATCCGACGTTTACACTGCTCACGCCGTTGCCCACGCAGCTTCCGCCGGACTCTGTGGCCATCATTTCGATTCACTTCTCGCCGCGCACCAAAGGCCCGCACACCGCTCAACTTCTGTTTGATTCGCACAGCCTTCACGGCGGGGACACCGTGCGCAAAACTGCCATCGCTCTGAGCGGCTCGGGACTTTCGGGCGAGAAGTTTATTTCCGCAAGCCTTGCCTCGGCCAATTTCGACTCGCTCTACCGCTGCGAATCCCGCGACACGACGATTACGCTTTACAACACGGGGTGCGACACCTTAATCGTCTTCGGCGATTCGCTTTCGAACGGCGCATACACCACAGCCACACTCTTTCCGCTTGTGATTCCGCCGAATGGTTCGTCGCGAGTGACCGTTCATCTCACAGCAGACACGAACGGAATGAATGGGCTCCTATCGTTCGCGAGCAATTCAGACACGGGCGCAATCTCGATTCCAATGACCGCGAGCATCATCGTTCCCTCGCATGTACATCTCTCGCTCTCCGCAGCGGACAGCGCGAAGGCCCGCGGGATGGTGACGTTCGATGTGCTGCTAACGGGCAATCATTCGAGGCTGAGCGGCCTGCACTTCGATCTCACACACAACGACGATCTGCTCGGCTATGCGCGCGGACTTTCGCCCGCGAGCGCCAGCGGACCGAGCACAGCACAAGTACAGCACTTCGATCTCGGCCCAATCCCCGCCGGCGACACGATCGGCACGCTCACATTCAACGTATATCTTTCGGATTCCACCACGACCTCGCTTACGCTTTCGAACATCACGTTCGATAACGCGCTGGGTCTTGCGCCGGACTGCATTGCATCGATCGATGACGCGGGATCGGGCTTCCGCTATATTTACTCCTGCAGCGATCACACGCTCCAGCAATTCCTGCGGACCGGCACGATCAGCACGGGCGGCCAGAATTATCCGAATCCGGTAACAGCTTCAACGGGATTTAAGACGACGATCCCATATACGACTACGGCCGAAGGCATTGCCGCCATCCGTATCGTCGATCAAATGGGCAAGGAAGTCCTGAGCGACAAGGAAGAGGTGACCTATACAGGAAAACACTTCTTCTATTTTACCGCGAGCACGCTACCTGCGGGCACGTATTATTATCAGATCGAATTCCCATCGGGTGTCGTGATCATTAATAAGACAATGCTGATTGTGAAGTAACCGTAACAATATGGGCCGGAAGCCTGAAATGGCTTCCGGCTACTTTTATCCCAATGTGCTACGTTTATTCTAAAATCAGGCTTATCACAGGCGCATTATTACTCGCTGCGATGTTTCATGCGCCTCTGGTATGCGCGCAGGTTGTGCCCGTTCAGGGCGAGTCGATTGCCACACTGCCATTTATTCCTTGGCCTGATACTGATCCGTTTACAGGTGGCTCTATCGATGGCCTCTTCTTTTTTGATACGCTTCACGGGATCGTTTCCGTGTCTGTCACTTACAAGCTTGGTCCAGGCAATAACTTTCCCACGGATTTTGCGGACACTGAACGCATTTTCTATACTTCGAATACGAGGACATGGAAAGCGGCCATTCTTCCTCAAGGAGTCAAGTACATCAATGCGATTAGATTTATCGGCGGAAAGCTGTATGCCGCTACGTTCGGACCCGATCTTCTCGTCTCGACCGATTCTGGCGCGACCTGGAATTACTCGGGACTCGGACTTGGCGATGCCCAGGATGTCTATAGCGATCCAACTGGCACAGTTCGAACGCTCCACTATGACATTAATCCGGAAGGGGCTTGGGGCGCGACATTTGCGCGCGTCGATCGTCTTCACTGCCTCTGGACAGACTCTTACTTTCCGGCGAGGATTTCGAGCGATGGTGGCATCACATGGACGAGCACAGGTATTCACTCACCACGTTTTGACTGTTATGGTGATACTTGTACAAAGGTCTTTATGTTTTTGGATACTTACGGTGTCTATCGCTCCACCGACTATGGCCTAAGCTGGCAGGAGAATAGAGATAGCTTCACAATTTATCCTAACAGAATTGAAGGAAACGCGGAGGTTGTCTATCTTGAGAATGGGAATCAGACAACGAGATATTCAGTGGATGCTGGAACGACATGGAAATTGACATCATTCAATGCTGAGAGTGGTAATTACCTTCACCTTCACATTCCCGTCTTCGGTCCGATGGGGAATTATTTGGTTTGGCCGATTGCGAATCAACTTTATCTGCTCACAAGTGGCATCGATGGGATGCTTCATGGTCCGCTCGATTCCTACTTGTTGACATCGGATTCGTTGAGGATTTCTTCGTCATGCCCGGTCAGTATTCCAATCCCATTCGCCGCAACGGTCGATAGCATTAGCACAACGGTTTCGATCCAAAGCGACACGCTCAAAGAATTTCGATTGCGTGGGCAAACATCATTCGTTTTTAATACCGGCCAGCGAGACACAACATGGATCGACTATTCGCCGCGCGTCACGCCATCATCGAGCACGCTCAAGCTTCTCTTCCATTATACCTGGCATTGCTCGGACTGGACGGAGACGCGGACGGTTATCGTGACCAGCCCTCCGACTGCTTACGCCGTGGCTCCAAAAGCAATGCAAGGAAGTTGCGATCTGGTGCTCGATACGGGACGTGTCAGCATTGATTCGTGCCAGTCACTCGTGATTACGAATGTGACGGTCACGCCGTCTCTCGCCAACCGCTTACGTTTTGAGCATGCGCTTCCGGATACGGTTCGATCCAACAACCAACTGCTTCCCTTTGCATTCGATCCACACGATACGAACGCGAACGGGAATGTGCAGGTAGTACTTCGCGGCTACTATCTTGGGACGAGCGTCGCGTTCGATACGATTCTCTCCATTCATATTGCAGCAACCCCCGCCTCGCCGGAGCTTCAATCAATGGCATCTTCATTCGATTTTGGACCGGTCAGTACTTGTATCGGCTCGCATGATACGTCGGTGGTCTTCACGAACCACGGCTGTGCGCCGGATACGATCACAAGTCTCTATATGAGCGGCACCGGATTTTCCTGGCTTCGCGATTCGCTCCCAATCATCGTTCCTCCCGGCGATTCGGTTGCGCTTCGCTTTCGCTTTGCACCAGTGAACTTGGGTGCCGCTACCGGAACCGCGGAGATCGATGTTGTCTCGATGGGACTTCCCTATGATCCAATTCTCTCGCTTGCTGGCACGAGCGTTCGCGGTGCGGCGCTTCTTTCTCTCAAGGACTCACTGCTCGATTTCGGCACGATGACCGTCTGCCACGCGGATACGACGCTCTCGTTCACGCTTGCGAACCAAGGCTGCGATACACTCTTGCTTTCGGACATTGGCGTCGATTCGCTTGGCCGCTATGTGCTTTCGGACACATCTCATGTCTCGCTAGCCCCGGATTCATCCCGGCGCGTGAGCGTTCGATTTCGCTGTAACGATACCGGCCTCTTCAATGCAGCATTCCACGTGCACGGTGTAGGCGTGTTTGGCGAAGATCCAACGGATCGAACGCTATCGCTTGTGGCACACGTCACGCACGGATCGCGCATTGCCGCGCTCAGCACTAAGGCGGTGGACTTTGGCAGTCTGCGTGTATGCGAGGAGCGCGACACGGCGGTATGGCTAAAGAACACCGGCTGCGATACGCTGCGAGTGTTTGGCGATAGTATTGCGGGGACCAACGGGACCTATAGGACCGATGCGACATATCCTTTGGTAATCCTGCCAGGTGATTCGAAGAAGGTAACGCTGCACCTTGCACCCGATACCACCGGAGCGCCCGCGACTATCGGCGGAGTAGTATTCTTCAATAGCAACTCCGATTTGGGTCAACTCACTTTGCCACTGCAAGCGAGCATTTCCTATCCCTCGCACTTTTCGCTTGCTCTCACGCAGGTGAGTGGTACCGCGCCAGCGACCAGCGCAATTGCCGGCACGGCCTATACCATCCAACTGACACGCCAAGCCGCAATCCCACCGGGACTCGCCGAACTTGATTTTACCCTTCGGCACGATGATGACATGCTGACTTATCTCAGTACTATCGAGAGTGATGTCCATCAGACGAATTCAGTCCGGCTTGCCAATGGCGATGCATTGCAAACATTTGCGATGAGTCCGGTCGTGGACCGTCCGACGCTTGCGACGATACAGTTTCATACTAATGTCGCACAGCATGATAGTACCGCCATAAGTCTCGTGCATGACACCTTGTTGGCTTCCGGCGATCTTCCGGCTTCGTGCATTGCACTGGTGGACTCCACACCGTCTTCGAATCTCACTGTGGTATTTCTATGTGGCCAGCAAACGATCCGAAACATGCTACGCGATCTTCCGATCGATGTCTCGCAAGTGGAGGTTGTGGATAGATCACTTCACTTCACGATTGAGCGCAATGCCATCATGTCGCTGACTGCGAGCGCGGAAATCATTGATGTGCTAGGCCAAATGCGCGCTCGGAAGTCGCTCGTGCTCGGGGCGCAGGAGAATGCTATCGAGTGGAATCTCGCTGGCGTGCCATCGGGCGCGTATTTCCTGCGCATCACATCGAACGGTTTTGCGGCAACGCGGCGGCTGCTCGTAGTGGAGTGAGTTGCGCTGAACTAAGCCCTTTGAGGGTAGGTTAAATCACGCCTCCTTCTATCTTACGCAACATGAAACACATTCTCCTATTAGCTTCGGTATGTTGGATTTTATCGGATGTCGCCGTGGCGCAAACGATCGATCAATCGGCCGCGGCGATCGGGCAAGGGTCCGCGCTCCACGGCTGGCGACAGCAAAACAGCGGCGGGAGGTTTCAACACGGCGATCGTGCGCTCGCAGCGGATGAGCCATACAGTTACTTCGATTCAAAGACGCCGTCTCACTCCTGGGACATCCCGTCGCTCTGGGGTTCTTCCATCATGATCGCCGTTAGCCAGCGAATCACTTTGAACTCCAATGCGGGCTTTGTCGACTCAATTCGTATTGATTTCAGTGCACTTGCAGGTGATAGTATCGCCGTCCTCTTGGATCCTGACACTGTGATCGATGGGCCGTTCGGACCTGAGCATCTCGATGAAACGGTATTTGATAATACCCTCAATCCCTATTATGTTGCGGTGATTTATCCTTCAAAGACTTCAGGGTCAGGGTGGATCTCAGTGCCCATTCCCCATGTAGCGGTACCGCAGAATTTTCACGTGACTGTGGTTCCGAACCCTCTGAGTAACGGCGCGGGATTTAGCTCCTCATATTCGATCCTTGGGGATAGCGAGGCGACCCGTGCAAGAACACTGGAGAATACCCAATCTACGTATATCATTGCCGCAAACGGTTTGGGATATACAGGTGTAATCGACAGCAATGTTACTCCTCCCGGCGATATACTTCCAATATATAGCAACTTGTATGTGGAGGCATTTGTCGCTGCAGCCGGTGCCGCCGTGGATAACACGATTACTCCCGCGAAGGGCATTTCAATTTTTCCGAACCCATCATCGAATCTTCTGAGTGTTTCGCTTCCGCGCAGCCTCCGCGTCACTGGCATCGATCTTCTGGACGTACTCGGGCGCATCGTGCTCACCTCACCAGAGGTCACAGCGATAGACGTTAGTCATCTGATGCCAGGGCGATATATGGCAGTCGTGCATACATTGTCTAGCGAAGTCAGGTACCCGGTTATTATTCAACGGTAGGGGGCCATTCCGGATGCGGACTTCAGCCGTCCGCATCCGGAATCTTCGGAATAAGTATTGGTCGAACAGTGTTATCCAGCGCTGCTTCATTTGCTAAACTCAAGACAACTATGAAAGTCCTTCTTCGTACTTTCCTATCCTTCCTCGTGATTTGCTTTTTATCAGTCGGGACCGCATCGGCGCAAAGGACGTTGACCGTCACGAACGCAACGGCTGGCCCGGAGCCGACCGGTTCATCCACCATGGTTCAGTCTGGTGTGCCTTGGTTGCAGGAGTCTTATCCGGCCTCACAGGCAACGGTTGCACCCGCTAGGCAGGCGGGATTCGCTCCACTCGGGGCAACAGATTCTATATCGTATTTCGATGGGACGGCGCCCGCGCATGATTGGCTATTTCCATTTCAGGCCGGAAACCTCTATGCTGTTGCAGCGGCGGAGCGCTTTACGCTACCCAATGATTCAGGATACCTCGATTCTTTGAATTTTCTTTTGGATAGAATAGTGGGGGACAGTCTTACGATCGCGATCTATCCGGATACAGTTATCACGACGGCTGGTGGCCCATTTCATTTCGTGAACATCTTCAGCTCGACGGCAAAACCCTTCGCGGCGCTGACCATCCCGGCTCCGCAGGCCTCGGGGGCCGTAAACTTGAAATTCCGATTCCCACATGTGCTTGTGACCAAGAATTTCCACGTGGTGCTCTTCCCGCGCGTTGTCGCCAGCGGCACAAACCTGACTGCCACCTCGCAATTTATTATTCGCGCTGATAGCGAGGCCGTACACACTCCTTCGCTCAGTAATGCCCATTCGACCTTCATCGGAATCAACCTTCAGGGAGGCACTCGGACGACCGGGATCATGGACGGTTACTTTACGCCCACCGGTAACGCTCTGCCGCTCTATCTCAACTTTGCAATCACGGCATGGGCGCAGTCCAACGCGCCGGTGCCCACACTTTCGCTCTCGCGGACTTCGTACGACTTCGGCAATGTTGCATTAGGCGCATCACCGAGCTTCGGCATCAAGCTTTCGAATACTGGCAGTAACGATGTAGCGGTGACCGACATTGCTGTCACGCAGGATGGTCCGGATTTCAGTGTACCGACTCCCATCACGCCGTTTGTAGTCAAAGCTGGCAAGAATACCTTTGTGAGCGTCAAATTCGCACCAACGAACCTTGGTCCGCAATCTGCGACAGCGATACTCACAATGGATGATGGTTCGACACTCCAGATTGCGCTGACCGGCACCGGCGTGGCCAATGGCGGAGTCGATCCCACCGGCGTGGATAATTCAGCCGTGATAGTCTATCCGAATCCGACGGCGAATGCACTTCGAATCGATGGTGCCGCCGAAGGCGCGACCGTGGAGTTACTCGACATGCTCGGACGCTCGGTGCTGCGAACAAAGATCGTTAATGAGCAGCCACTTGATGTCTCGTCGCTCGTTCCAGGACGGTACGAGGCTGTTGGGCATTCGGGCGCGTCGCTTTGGAAGGTGCCTGTCATCATTCAGCGCTAGGAATCAGCCAGCGCTAGGAATCAGCGCCGGCCGCGCGGATGCAGTTCATCCGAACCAAGCAGCCGTGCGGCCTGTTAGCGCGGACTCAATTTTAGAAGATATTTCAGAGCAAAAGTAGCGAATCGGAGGGTATTATGCCGAAAATGAAAACGAAGTCGGGTGCGAAGAAGCGGTTTAAGCTGACCGGTAGCGGTGGGATTAAGCGCGAGAAGGCGTTCCAGGCGCATATTATGACCTCCAAGTCGCAGAAGCGCAAGCGCAATCTGCGTCATGCCACTCTGGTGGCTCCCAGCGACCTGAAGATGGTCCGCCGGCTCCTCGGGGTTTAAGCACCGATCGTCTAAAAGTTTTGCCGTTCAGAGCGTCCGCTGTTTTGCGGGCGGCCCTGCGTGACCTTCGGGACGCGATAACCAGGGTTCAGATGCTTCGAATGGCTCATTCACATTAAAAATCTGAGAATTTACCATGCCAAGAGCTAAAAATCTACCAGCAGCCAAGCACCGCCGGAAAAAACTCCTTGAAGCCTCGAAGGGCTTCTTTGGAATGGCCGGCAACGTCCATACCGTTGCCAAGAGTCGCATTGATAAGGCGCGTCAGTTCGCATATCGTGATCGCCGAGTCCGGAAGCGCGACTTCCGTTCGCTATGGATCGTCCGCATCAATGCCGCCGCCCGTGAGAATGGCACGACATACTCCCGTCTGATGGGCGCGCTCGCCAAGAAGGGCATCACACTCAACCGGAAGATGCTGGCCGACATCGCGTATCATCACTCCGATGTGTTCGCGCAACTTGTAAAGCAAGTCAAGTAGTTTAGAGAGGGCGGGTATCATACCCGCCCTTTTGCTTTATGGATGCTCGATTAGCGCAAGTCCTTGCGTGTCCGAACTGTGGTGGAGTTCTCGACGAGTCGGGGGACACACTTCGTTGCCGCGATCACGGCTGCGAGTTCAAGGTGGAGCACTCGATCCCGATTCTGATCGAGCGGAAAGAACCAACGGGGAATTTCGATTACCTAACGCATTACACCCTCGATTCGGAGCAGTTCGATTACTTCGAAGAACGCACCGGCGCCACCGCGCATAGCGAGCGGAGATTGCGTGAGTACGTTCTCTCGCTCATTCCAAGCGAGTCCAAGAGTATTCTCGATGTTGGCTGCGGCTCAGCTTGGGTCGCGAAGGCATTTCAGCATTCGGGTAAGTTCGTTTGCTCGCTCGATGTCTCGATCGTCAATCCGAAAAAGGCCATCGAGCGGTATCCATCCCCCGATCATGTCGCTATAGTTGCGGATAGTTATCGCTTGCCGTTCCGCGATGGCTCGTTCGATGCCATCGTTGCCGCCGAGATTATCGAGCATTTGCACGATCCCAAGGTGTTTGCCGAAGAGCTAATGCGCGTCGTTCGCCCCGGTGGCGTCGTGATCGTGAGCACGCCATTCAACGAGCGGTTGGTGTATGAAATCTGCATCCACTGCCACCAGCCGACGCCTCACAATGCACACTTGCATTCGTGGACGAAGGAGAGCCTGACGAGCCTTTTCATAGACAGCTCCATCCGTGTTGATTTTTACACGTTCAACAATAAGCTCTTGCTCTTTGGCCGGACGTATCCCGCCCTTAGGCTCTTGCCATTTAGTGCGTGGAAAGCAGTGGATGGTCTCGCCAACACCGCGCTCAACAAGCCGGTGAATTGTATCCTCCGCGTGACGCGGTAGTCTGGTTAGTGATAGAGCAAATAGGGCATTCGGTCGCGCCGGAACGCATCGCAATCGCGCTGCCAATTGGCAAATACCCGTGCGAGGTCCGCACAACGTATGAGGATATCCCGAAGGCCTCGCATACCGGTCACCTTATCGAACATAGCATCCACGGAGAATGGAAGTGCGTCAAAGCTCTTTCGGAATGCCGTATCGTGAAGCATGGCTTCGAGTAGCTGATATTGCAGTGGATAGAGAGAGGGAATGGCGTGTAGTGATGATACCGAGATGCGAACGCCATGATACGATTTTGTTTGTCCGGCATTCTGACCGACGAAGTCCTCCGCGTTGATTGATGCGGTGCCATGATAGATCGAGTCGGCGATCCGAAGAATTTCACTTGTACCAAGAAGTGTCGAACCCATACGCAGAAACGGCGCGTCGGTGCCGATCCCAATGGAGAGAACGCCAAGCTCGCCCGTAGCGCCAAGCATGGCCGCGCCGACGGCATTCTCGAAATGCGGGATGTTCGGGCTTGGCGCCGTCCACGGGAGTCCCGTCTCGTTCCAGTACATCGAGCGCTTCCAGCCGCGCATCGGAATCACGGTGAGCTTGAGCTTTTGCGCCTTGTTGAACCATGCCTTCGCCTTCGCCATGCGCGCCAACTCGCCAAGTGTCAAGCCGTGCAAATAGGGAATCGGCAGTGCGCCGACGAAGCTCTTGAGGGTTGGGTCGAGCGTATTTCCTTCGATGCGTTCGCCAGAGAGCGGATTCGGACGATCGAGCACGTAGAATGGAATGCCCTGCTCGGCAGCAGCCTCCATTGCGAGGACCATCGTCGAGAGATACGTATAGGGCCGCACGCCAATGTCCTGCAAATCGAAGACGAGTGCATTGATGCCCCGAAGCATTTTCTTCGTTGGCTTGCGCGTTGAGCCGTAGAGCGAGTATACTCGAACACCGTGATACCACTCCGCTGAGTCGCTTGGAACTCCGGCCTTCCGTGTGCCCATGAGACCGTGCTCTGGCGCAAAGAGCGCAACGAGCTTCAGCGAGTGCTCGTTCGCAAGCAGATCGGCACCAAGTTCACCGCTGGCCGTTCGTCCGGTCTGATTGCTGATGAGCCCGATATGCTTGCCCTTAAGAGCAGCAAAGTGCTGACTTGCGAGATTATCGAGACCGGTGACAACTTGCGCCTTGGCGGAAGTTGCGACCAATAGAATCGCAAGAAGGAAACCGACGTATTTTTGCCTCATCGAACTACCACAACACGATCATGCGAAGAATTCTATCCGTCTTATTTGTCCTGTCCGTCCTCTCCCCGAACGCTGAGGCACAGAAGAAGCTGTGGGCGGACCGCGCCCAAGCGACTATGAGCTACATGCAAAAGCACATGTGGAATGCAGCCTCGCAAAATTACGTCCGCCGTGCCGATCAGCCGGGCGCGCCGGGCAGTGATGCGTGGGGCATCACCATCGTGCTCGATGCGTATGCGTATATGGTCGAGGGTGGACTACTGAAGCCGGAGCAGCTCAAACAGTATTATCAATCGTCATCGGCGCTCTATGAGAAGACGAATGGCACACGTGGTGCGCGCATCCTTGCGCAGCAAGGCGATCAGATCTACGTTGGCGGGGATGACGATCTCCAGTGGTGTGCCGCGCTCGTGCATTGCTTCGAAGCGACGAAGGACACTGAATATCTGGAGGCGGCAAAGTTTGCGTTCAATGCCCTGATCGACATGGGATTCTGGATCGATGGTGGCAATGGTGGATCCAAAGGATGGGCATGGAATTCTGCCGACCGAAGGCCGAACGGCGTCAGCACGGCCTATGGCGCGCTGGCAGCGGCACGGTTGTACCATGCGACAAACGATAATGTCTATAAGCAGTGGGCTGTAACGTCGCTCAACGCACTCGAAACGCCGCAAGTGGGATTCTTCCCGCGTGATATGATGGTGGCTGCCGATGCGGCGATCACATGCTCCGAGCATACAAAGGATGCTGATCTTCTCACTCGCGCACAAAAGCTTGCAGGAACCGCCGTAGCGCAAGCGCATGAGATTATGGGGGGGAAACGTAAAGGCGAACTCAATCCGACCGATGTCGGAGACATCGCCGATGGACTCATCCACATGAGCACTGTCATGCACAATAGGTCGTATCAAACCGAGGCAATCCGTATGATCGATTTCTTTGCAGGTCAGCGAACCGCAAGCGATATCGCGGAGCACGGATTCTTCTCACGCTACGATTCAAAAGGCAAACCCGTGACGAGCGGTTCATATCTCGGCGTCCCACTTGCAGTTCCGTTCTTACCCGAGGTTGCCGAGATGTTGAAACTCTTTGCGATCCTGGTGGTGTAGGGATCAATGGCATTAACCCACGATTCGTTTTACAATCTCGGGCTAATGCCATTAGCCCCAACGTCCTTTATTCCCAAGAATTCGCGCGAAGTAACGGATGAGTTCTGCACTTAGGACTTAGCACTCAGCACTATAAATTGGTGCGCCGCTTGCATGGCATCTCAGGAGTTCACTAAATTTTACGATTATGAAACTTCTTATTGCAAGCGCGCTTCTTTTGTCTTTCTTCGCGATGAATACATACGCTCAGAGTTATCCTTCGGCCATCAAAAAGCATCACAAGATCAAAACGATGCTGAAAACCACGACGACGACGGAGCCGCAGACTTCCTCAGCCGGCGCTGAAGTAAGCGGCGTGACTGCTTCCGTGCCGGGCGACCCGTACAATTTGGCTCATCCATTCTTCAATGGCGATGAACGCTGGACGAACGCCGACACCCTCTATAAGCATGGCGATTTCCCGTGGGCGCTCGTACAGCAGCATCCTGAGTCTTTCCGGTTCAATACCGAGAGCGGACAGTGGGAAACGACGAATACCTCAGGCATGGGGACATTGAAGAAGACGCGGTAGAAGGGAGCCATGCGGCTCAAGGGATGTCATTGTGAGCGAAGCAACTCGTCGCGAAGCTGGCATCGCCCACGATGCAATTTGCGAAGTCGAAGAATCTCTAGCATGAAGTCGAGCGACCCTTCGACTCCGCTTCGCTTCCTCTCAGGATGACAGAGCGAGTTCGCTTAAGCCAAATCCGCCAGTTCGCGCTCGGTGAAGAAGAACGCGATCTCGCGAAGACCATTCTCGACGGAATCCGAGCCATGCACGGCGTTCTCACCTTTGTTCTTCGCGTAGAGCTTACGGATGGTCCCCGCAGCAGCTTCAGCAGGGTCGGTCGCGCCAATCACGCGGCGCCACTCGGAGATAGCATTGTCTCTTTCGAGTGCGATCGGCACGCACGGCGCGCTCGACATGAAATCGACGAGACCATCGTAGAACGGACGTCCCTTGTGGACTTCGTAAAACTTCGCAGCGGCTTTGTGCGAGAGTGCGACCATCTTCATCCCGAGGATGCGAAAGCCTTCCTTCTGGATGTGGGCGATGATGTTACCGGTATTGCCCGCAGCTACGGCGTCGGGCTTGATGATGCAGAGGGTGCGTTCGATGGCCACAGATGTATAGAATAAATTGATTGTTTGGGTAAGGGCTAATGGCATTAGCCCGTAACGCGGTAGGGCTAATGCCATTAGCCCCTATAGCCGCCAGTTCTATTGTTCCAATTTGGAAGCCGCCGGTAACGGTTTATCCACCGCTTCTCGTGCCCGTTCCGGGTGACGAGGTTCCGGGGCTTTGGTGATCCACTCGGGCCACGACCTGGTTGGGTAACGGATCGAGCCTGGGACAATGTCCGGTTCGGCAATCTGGTATTGCTCGACCAGCGCTTCGTTCTTCTCCGAGACGCTGTGCATCACGTTCGAGATCTCCGACCATTTGAGTGCGAAGTACCCGATGATGCCCCCGGCAAGCATCCCAATATTGAGATCCAGATGCGGGCTTCCTTTGAGCAGGCGAACCGTCCCGACCGTCGCTAGCGCGACGGTTGCCGCTCTCGCGATCGAGTATCGAATGCCGGTGCCCATCTTGCCGACGTACCACTCGCCGGCAACTGGCAGCATTGCAAGGCTCATCCCATAGTCGTAGCTGTAGAACTCCTGATGGTAGGTTTCGAGGTGGCCGCGGTAACTTGCGATGGAATCGCGGTAGGCTTTGTCAAAGTACTTGGGAGCTTCCTGGGCTTCTGATCGGACCGATAGGACCGATAAGACGGATAGGACGCATGCAACGGTTCTGTAACGGTTGGAGCGTATATGCATGGTCCTTCAGCTTTCCAATTCTCTGCCACAATTAGCGGCGAGCGCGCTTCTTTGGCTTTGGCGCCGGTTTTGCTGTGCGCTTCGGCGCCGCTTTCTTCACCGGCTTTGCCTTCGCTTTGGCGGTACGCTTCACGGCCTTCGCAACGGGCTTGACGGCACGTTTCGCAGGCTTTGCAGCAGACTTGGCGACCTTCTTAGCAGGCTTCGGCTTTGCTTTCGCGGCGGCTTTCGCCTTCGCCGTCTTAAACTCCACCTTCATCACTCCTCTTGGCTCTTCGATCATGATTGTCTGGCCCTTACCGGGCTTCCAAATGCGAGAGAGTCCCTTCGTGGCCGCCCGTTTCTTCTTCCACTTGGCACTGGCAAGCACTTTCGTCACGGTCTCGCCGATGACCGCCGGGGTATCCACGACCGTGATGCCATTGGCCGTCATCGCCTTCATCTTTTCTTCAGCGGTGCCCGCACCGCCGGAGATGATCGCTCCGGCATGGCCCATGCGGCGACCCGGAGGGGCAGTGCGACCGGCGATGAATCCGACGACCGGCTTTTTGAAATGCTTCCCGATCCAGGCCGCAGCTTCTTCTTCTGCGGTACCGCCGATTTCGCCGATCATGACGACCGCATCGGTCTGCGGGTCATTCGCGAAAAACTTGATTGCATCGATAAACCGTGTCCCAACGATTGGATCGCCGCCGATGCCGATAGCGGTCGATTGGCCGAGGCCTTCTTCCGTAAGCTGGTTGACAGCTTCGTAGGTCAGCGTGCCGGAGCGCGAAATGATACCGACTCGGCCCTCTTTATGGATAAATCCCGGCATAATGCCGATTTTTGCTTTTCCGGGTGAGATTACCCCGGGGCAGTTCGGTCCAACGAGAACCGTTTTCGAAGCGCGGACAGCATGATAGACCGGGATCATATCGCGGACCGGAATGCCTTCGGTAATGCAGACGACGAGCGGCAGCCCGGCGGCAACATCTTCCAAAATCGCATCGGCTGCAAACGGCGGCGGCACGAAAATGCACGCGGCGTTTGCCTTGGTCGCGCGGACGGCATCGGCTACCGTATTGAAGACCGGAATGCCTTCATGGACCGTCCCGCCCTTGCCGGGCGTGACGCCGGCCACGACGTTCGTGCCATACTCGACCATCTGCTGGGTGTGGAAGGACCCTTCGCTGCCCGTGATGCCTTGCACCAACAGGCGTGTGTTCTTATCGACTAATACGCTCAATAGAGTAAGGGGTAAAGAGTGATGAGTAAAGAGTAATAATCGGGCGTGGAAACACTCACCAGACAAAAGTCGTTACCCGCAGCCGCTCGTTACGATCCAAACGGTTCGCCGATTATGAGAATGCAGGCTATCCGAAACGGATGCCACACTCAAGTGTTTGGGAAGTTTGACGAGGAATAATACTACTTCTGGTACAAAGGGGCCATCGTTTCGTGAGAATCTCTGCCAATTCCGCAATCATGCTGTTTATCGCGCTTTTCTGGGTGGGTCAGATCCATGCCCAGTCGACGGCCGATATTGGTGCAAGCACGACGCCCAGGATTCATTATCAGTTTCCGTTTCAAACGATGTGGGACGATGCCGTCCTGAGGTCGGCCAAGTCAGGCAAGCCAACCGCTGCCTTCGATCTTGATCTCATCGACTCGGCCAGTATCCGGCTTGCAAATACCATAATTCACGACAGGCGGCTGCAAATATATCTTCGCAACCACTTTGAACCGGCGATGAATGATTTTGCCGTCGATCCACCACCGACCGTCGGTTTGGATAGTCTGCGGAATCTTGGCTGGAGATTGAGCGGACTCGAAAAGGATTACAAGATCGCAAAACGGCCATGCATCATTGTGATCGGCACCGATAAGCAGGAAATCGATCGAATTGTTTTTCCCGATAAACTGAGCGCGCGAGAGCTCGAGCAGAAGCTCGATGATATTCTTCATGGCCGCAATACGGTGCAATCTATTGTGGCGAAGTATTGGAGCAATCCCGGAAATCTTGCGCTGCACTGGAAGCTGATTGACCTGTTTGAAGAGCGTTCGAAGTATGATAGCGTCGTTCGGCACCTCGATATGATTCGATTGAATGCTGCGCATCCCGTCGACGCTCGCAAGGCATGGATTCGTGAGGCTGACCTTCGGCTTCACGTGGAAGGCGCCGTCGAGCCGGTCCAGGCGCTCATGGCGACACTTGCCAAGCGTGGCCCCGATAGCGTGCTTCACTACGAGTTGCTGCATGAGGTACTTGCTTATTACAAACAGCGAAAGAAGTTCGATAGCGTCGCGGTGACGTATGATCAAATCATGGCATTAATGGGGACACGGGATCCGGACCTGATAAACGAGGAGGCCTGGTATCTCGCAAGCACATCATCGCAGTCGGCACGCGCTCTCGGACTTATCAATGAGGCACTCGCGGCTAGGCCGGACGAATCAAACTTTCTCGATACGCGCGCACTTGTCGAAGGGAATCTTGAGAAATTCGATGACGCGATTCGCGACGAAGAGCAGGCGCTGAAATTTGCCGAGAAGGCAGACAAGAATTATTTTGAAACGCAGCTTCAGCATTATCGCGATTTGAAAGAAAAAGCGCACGCTGAACTGGATGAAGACACGACACACACTACACACTAATGGCAGAGACGCTCACGGCACCCGCATCCCCCGATATTCTCGCTGAGATCAAGCCACTCAAGGCAAACCCGAAGCCCGGCAAGCTCTTTATCGATGGCGAATTTGTCGAGGCACGGTCGGGCAAGACTTTCGAAACACGAAATCCTGCAACGGGAGAGGTGCTGGCACTGGTCGCCGAAGCCGGAGCGGAGGATGTCGATCTCGCCGCCCACGCAGCGCGCAAGGCGTTTGAGGAGTCGAGTCCGTGGCGGAAAATGACGCCACGCGATCGCGCTCGAGTGCTTTGGAAGCTTGCCGAATTAATTCGTGCAAATGCCGAAGAGCTTTCCGAACTCGAGACGCTCGACACAGGCAAACCAATCTTCGAGTCTTCGCGATTCGACATTCCACTCGCGGCTGAGTGCTTCGAGTATTATGCAGGCTGGCCGACGAAGATTACCGGTGAGACAATCCCAAATACGGCGGGTGGCGAAGCGCTTATATACACGCTCCGGGAGCCGGTCGGTGTCTGCGGACAGATTATCCCTTGGAATTTCCCGCTGCAGATGCTGGCGTGGAAAGTCGCGCCAGCGCTCGCCTGTGCGAATACCATCGTACTCAAACCTGCCGAGCAAACTCCGCTCACGGCTTTGCGTTTTGCTGAACTCACACTCGAAGCCGGGCTACCTCCGGGAGTCTTCAATGTCGTGACCGGCTTTGGGCCCACGACGGGCGCTGCGATGGTCGAACATCCTGGCATCGACAAGATCGCGTTTACCGGTTCGGTTGAAGTTGGCAAGGAAATCATGCGCGCTGCCGCGAAGACTCTCAAGCGTGTCTCCCTCGAACTCGGTGGTAAATCGCCGAACCTTGTGTTCGCCGATGCCGATCTTGAAACAGCTGCGAAGTTCGCGCTGGGTGGTATCTTTTTCAATCAGGGCGAGATGTGTACCGCCGGATCCCGAATCTTTGTGGAGGAGAAAGGCTATGATGAGTTTATGGCAGTGCTGCGTGGGCGCGCTGGCAAAATGGTTGCTGGCGATCCACTGCATCCCAAGACACGGCTTGGCTCGCTCATTTCGTCCGAGCATTTGGACCGCGTAATGAGCTATGTTGCGGTCGGAAGGGGAGAGGGTGCATCCGTCGCCATTGGCGGAGAGCGCATCGGTTCACGAGGTTACTTCATGCAGCCGACTGTGCTCGAAGGCGTGACGAATTCCATGCGGGTTGCGCAGGAGGAAATTTTCGGGCCCGTCGCGAGCGTCATCAAGTTTGCGAATTTGGAGGAGGGCGTGCGAGAGGCGAACAACTCCGAATTCGGCCTCGCTGCTGCGATTTGGACGCGGGACATCAAGAAGGCACACCGCGTTGCGCGTAGCGTAAAGGCGGGTACCATTTGGATCAATACAATCTCGACTACGGAGAATGCCGCACCGTTTGGTGGATATAAGTCCAGCGGGTTTGGTCGCGAGCTTGGCCGCGCCGCGATCGATCTCTATACCGAGACGAAGACTGTCTGGGTGGATTTGAACGGGTAATCCTTATAGCTTTGAGACTGCCGATGATCCTGATCGCGTTATCACCGGCATCCCCATCGAATGTTTCCGTTTAACAATAGTGTAGTCGCTCTTGATGTTCGAACACCTTCCCACCAAACGACGCAACATTCTTCGCTGGCTTGTGGCCGTCGGGTTGACGGCATTCGCCGCGCCGTTCGCGTTCGCGGTCGGAAAATTTCTTGCGTTTCAGGGTGCGTTCGCCGGTAACAAAACCGCGAAGCTCTCTGCGGCGGAATTAACGCCAGACTCACCGTCAAAACTTGTCGAGATCGAGGGCGAACCTGTGATCGTTGTGCGTGAGGCGGACAACTCCATTCGTGCATTTACAGCGACCTGTACCCACCTTGCATGCATCGTTTCATATCGGCCACAAATGCCCGGATTCTATTGCAAGTGTCATGGCGGGAAATATGATGTCAACGGCGTGAACGTCCCCGGCACGCGGCCAAAATCACCACTAACTGAACTTGTTGTGAACCAACAGGCGGACGATCTCGAAGTCTCTCTTGCACCGAAGAACCCAGCCGCATGACGCTAATCGATCATCTCCATCTTCGTGAGCCTTACGAGGCGCTGAAAGCGAAGCATGTCCCGCGTCATAAGAGCTCGATGTGGTACTACATGGGAGGGCTCGCGTTCTTCTTGTTTTGCATCCAGATCGCGACTGGTATGCTCTTGCTGTTCTACTACCAGCCAACACCGGAGGCTGCACACCAATCGCTTGAACTGCTAATTACGAAGGTCCCATTTGGATCTGTCCTGCGATCGCTCCATTCGTGGAGCGCAAATGCGTTGATCTCCGTGGTGTTTTTGCATATGTTCTCGACGTTTTTTATGCGAAGCTATCGATCGCCGCGTCAGATTCTGTGGCTGACTGGAATCCTGCTTCTCCTGCTAATGCTGGGTTTTGGATTTACCGGATATTTGCTACCGTGGGACTCGACGGCCTACTTCGCGACACGAATCGGCACGGAGATCCCAAAAACTGTTCCGATTTTTGGTGATGCCATCTCAGGTCTGCTCCGGGGATCGAAGAACGTCACGGGCGCGACGCTCACGAGACTCTTCGGTCTGCATGTCGCCGTGTTGCCGTTGATTGCGGTAATCCTTGTGGGTGCGCACGTCACCATGACCGCGTTATTCGGCAGCTCATTACCGCCGGGAATCGAGGCGAAGGCGAAGACTCGCTTTATCCCGCAGTATGTTCTTGGTGAGTCGATTTTATGGCTCATCGGTTTGGCCATTTTACTCTGCCTCGCGGTGCTCTATCCCTGGAATCTTGGGCCCGCCTATGATCTCACCAAGCCGACGGAACCCCCCGCAGGTGTCCATCCGGAGTGGTATTTCATGTTTCTTTTCCAAAGCCTCAAGTATGTCCCAGAATGGCTTGCAGTCCTGTTATACACACTGGTACTCATCTTTTGGACGCTGGTCCCTTGGCTCGACCGAAAGAATGGCAGGCATGGAAGGGCTTCTATCTTCACCTGGCTTGGGATTACGGCCATTCTTGGAATGATTACATTGACAACGTTGGCATACATTTCGGTTGAGGCTGAGATAGCTAAACCTGAACAGACAGTTGCAAGTCCATAGCGGTACGTCTCAGATGTATCTGCTGAGGATTTGAGGCTGGCTTACTTAAATCATTATTATTGGATACTATTTATGCAGACATCGAATTACATCCGTTATGCCTTCAGCCTGCTGACGATGATGCTCGTTCTATCGGCCGGCTCAATCCGAGTAGCCGCTCAAGGTGACCAAACGGCGCCGGCGCCGAGCAGCTCGCCTTCTTCCAGCACACCATCCACCGCGCCGAGCAGTTCCTCCGGTGGGGCCGTCGAGCATTCCAGCTCACGCACAACCACGACCACCACAGAGGTACCTCAGGATAGCAATACCTGGTTGCTCATCGCGATTGCAGCAATCGCATTTTTGGTGCTGGTTATCGTCCTCGCGCGCGCAGCATCCAACAAGCGAACCGAGAGCCGCACGACAATTGTAAGATAATCCGGAAGTGGCCACGACACAATTGTTGTGGCCACTGGGTCCTATGCTTGTTCCGTGTCCATTTCGTCGGTCAGATCATCTGTCGTATCTTCGAGAATCGATTTAGCGCGATCGAAATCTTCGGGTTCGACATAGACGTGCACTCCTCCGGCATAGTCGAGCGAAGGCATAACATTCGAACGGTCTTGCGCTTCGATCATCGCCTCGATGCCTTCCCGTTCTAATTTGGTGCGAACGAGTTCCGCTTCGAATTCGGTCTGGTAGGTCGCCAGCAGTGTGAGATTCTTCATAGTGAGTTATTTGTGATACTGCGGATAACGAGGAATGTGTGCCGGGTAGTGCCGAGCATCTCGAATTCGTCGCAGCAAAAATCATGATTGCTCACTCATGAGTGGGACAAAAAAAAACATTTTTGTGGGAAGTGAAACTTTCCGTCGTATTTTTGCAATCACTCTGAACCAGTCGCGCCGTTTTTTTCGCCGGATATTTTCCACGTGCGCGTCATCATGTGTGCATTTAGTGCATTGATCTGAGATGGGGCAATTATTCCCGAAAAGTGCTAATTCGATCGCCCGAGCGTCCATTATGGCCTCGGGTGGGCTTGCTGTGATCGCCGTTTACGCGGTATTCATCGGCATTCCGCGATCTTCTTACTGGAATCAATCGGACGTCGTCAAGACGCAGCCTGTTCAATTCAGCCATAAGCATCACGTCGGTGACGATGGGATCGACTGCCGCTACTGCCATACATCGGTGGAGAGTTCGAATTTCGCAGGGTTGCCGCCGACCAAAACTTGCATGAATTGCCATACGCAGCTTTGGGCCACGACGACGTATCTCGAGCCCGTCCGTGCAAGCTGGAAGTCAGGAATCCCGATAAAGTGGACCCGCATTCACGATCTTCCGGATTATGTCTACTTCAACCATTCGATCCACATTAACAAAGGCGTCGGCTGTGCAACGTGCCATGGCCGCGTGGATCAAATGCCGCTTGTTCGGCAAGTCGCCTCACTCCAGATGGAGTGGTGCATTAAGTGCCATCGTGCGCCGGAGCAGTTTCTGAGACCTCGCAGTCAGGTCTTCAACATGGCCTATGAGCCACCTTCGAATCAACAAGCGCTTGGATTGAAATTGAAAAAGGAGTACAACGTGCTCGGTTCGGACGTATTAACGAGTTGTTCAACCTGCCACAGATGAACGGGATTACACTCGACCTTCCAGTTCTCGGTACACCGGGCCCGTTGGCCCAGGCTGCCGATGATTCATCGCGCCTTCCAAAAGCCGGGGAGAAGCAATACTGGCGCTCCCTCGAGGAACTTGCGGATACGCCCGAGTTTGACAACTTCGTGCGTCGCGAGTACCCATCCCAAATGGAGGTTCTGGTCGATCCGGTCAGCCGCCGCTCATTCCTCAAGTTGATGGGCGCCTCGGCCGGACTTGCAGGGCTCGCGGCTTGTACGGTGCAGCCCAAAGAAGAAATTATTCCGTACATCAAGCAGCCGGAGGAGATCGTACCAGGCAAGGCGCTCTATTTCGCCACGGCCATGCCACGATCGGGTGGGGCCATGGGCTTGCTCGTTCGCAGTAATGAAGGCCGGCCGACAAAGATTGAAGGCAATCCCGATCATCCGGCAAGCCTCGGCGCGACCGACATTTTTGCGCAGGCGGCGATTCTCGAATTGTACGATCCTGATCGCTCGCAAGCGATCCTCCACCTTGGTGACATCCGCGCCTGGGGCGACTTTGTGACCGCCATGAGCGGGCGTGCAAGTGGATTTACCGGGACAAAAGGTGCTGGGCTCCGATTCTTGACCGAATCGATCACGTCGCCCTCGCTCAATGCAATGCTCAAGGGCATCCTAGCCGATCTGCCGCAGGCCAAGTGGCATCAATGGGAGCCGGCGAAATCCAGCAGTGCGTTTTATGCTTCGCAGGCCGTATTCGGTGCGCAGGTCACTCCGCACTACCGGTTCGACAAAGCTCTTCGCGTTCTTTCGCTCGATAGCGATTTTATGATGGATTCCGCCGCGAGCGTTCGGTATGCTCGTGACTGGGCCCAGATGCGCAGAGTCAGTACTTCGAGCACCGAAATGAGCCGGCTTTACGTCATGGAGACGACGGCAACAACGACGGGCTCCAATGCGGATAATCGTGTTTCGGTACGCCCGAGTGAGTTCGAGGCTGTCGTCGATGCGCTGGCAAATCGATTAGGAGTTGGCGGAGCGGGTGCAGGCCACATAAAGCAGCAGTCCTTCATTGATGCGGTTGCGAAAGATCTTCTTTCGTATCGCGGGCGCTCAATCGTCATCGCTGGCGAGTGGCAATCGCCACACGTTCACGCATTGGCGCATCAAATCAACGCCGCGCTCGGAAATGTCGGACAAACGGTGTTTTATTCCGAGCCGGTCGATGCAAATCCTGTCGATCATCTTGCGTCTATTACCGATCTCGCGCTGGATATGGCGAAGGGTGAGGTCGAGGCGCTGGTAATCCTTGGTGGAGTCAATCCGGTTTACTCCGCACCGCGCGATCTGAATTTCGCGCAAGCGATGAAGAAGGTGCCATTCATCGTGCATCACGGTTTGTATTACGATGAGACTGCTGAACTTGCGCAATGGCACATTCCCGAAGCGCATTTTCTTGAATCCTGGAGCGATGCGCGCGCGCAGGATGGGACCGCATCGATCATTCAGCCACTGATTTCGCCGCTCTATCAAGGTAAAACATCACAGGAAGTCCTTTCACCCTTCACGAAAGATACATCCGCGGTAGCATACGATATTGTCAAAAATTACTGGACTTCCGGCGTTAAGGGCGGCGATGTTGAGAAGACATGGCGGCGTGCACTTAATGATGGTGTGATCCAGAATACCTCGATCGCACTTAAGACAGCGCAGCCGAGCGGATCTGGAGTTCCGTCCACAGTAGCGCAGGCGTCTGGTTTCGATCTGGTGTTCCGCCCGGATCCTTCCGTATGGGATGGGCGCTACGCGAACCTAGGCTGGTTGCAGGAATTGCCGAAACCGATCACCAAACTGACCTGGGATAACGCGGCGCTCATGAGCAATGCGACCGCTGAACGGCTCGGCCTCAGTGCGACGCTGCAGTTTAAGGGTGGCAGCTACGAGTCGGACATAGTATATATCGAGGTCAATGGCCTTCATCTCGAAGCGCCAGTCTGGATTGTTCCAGGACATCCGGACGATACGATCACGCTCCCAATGGGCTACGGCCGCAGACGCGCTGGTCGTGTGGGTAATAATCTGGGATTCGATGCTGGTTTAGTCCGGACATCTAAGGATGGCTGGTTCGTAACGGGTGCGAAAGTCCGCAAAACTGGCAGCACGTACCAACTCGCTGGCACGCAAATCCATTTTACAATGGAGGGCCGTGAAGCCGTGCGGTCGGCGACATTCGAAGAGTATAAGAAGACCCCGAACTACGTCCATGAGCAGGAGCCCGAGCCCTCCAAGGATATGGGCTTTTTCCCGAAGTATCAATACACGGGATATGCCTGGGGCATGACGATCGATCTGAATTCGTGTATCGGCTGCAATGCCTGCATGATCGCCTGCGTGGCGGAGAACAATATCCCGGTCGTCGGCAAGGAGCAAGTTGCACGGAGCCGCGAAATGCACTGGATTCGCGTCGATCGCTATTATACTGGCGCTGCAGATGATCCGGAGACGTATTATCAACCGGTGCCATGTCAGCAATGCGAGGATGCGCCCTGCGAACTCGTGTGCCCGGTCGATGCGACAAGTCACAGCGCCGAAGGTTTGAACGACATGGTCTATAACCGTTGCGTTGGCACTCGGTACTGCGGCAATAACTGTCCCTATAAAGTTCGTCGGTTCAACTTCCTGCTGTATCAGGATTGGACGACGCCGCAGTATAAGATGCTGCGCAATCCGGAGGTTTCAGTCCGAAGCCGTGGTGTCATGGAAAAATGCACCTACTGCGTGCAGAGGATCCAAACAGCAAAGATTGACTCCGAAAAGGAGGGTCGCCGCGTGCGCGACGGCGAAATCATCACCGCTTGCGAAGCAGCCTGCCCCACGGACGCGATCGTCTTTGGTGACATTAACGATCCGAATAGCCGCGTCGCGAAACTCAAATCGGACTCGCGCAATTATTCATTGCTCGGCGACTTGAACACGCATCCCCGAACGACGTATCTCGGCGTGGTACGAAATCCAAATCCTGAAATTAAACGCGAACTTGTGAAGCGTACGAATAGCTGGGAGGAGAGCGCCTGACGTATGAGTAGCTACGCAACAGACGTACTCGAACCACGCCCGGCCGCGACTAATGGCAAGGCTGTGCCTGGTATTCATCCACTTCTGGATGTGCCGGTCATAGCGCCGGGACATACCTTCGAGTCGATTACAGAAAAAATCTCGAACGTCGTGCTTCGGCCCGGCACGCCACGCTGGTGGTTCGGGACGCTGTTGATCGCCTCGGCCTTCGCGATGGGCTTGCTCTTCGCGCTGACGGTACTCGTCTTCAAAGGCATCGGTATTTGGGGAAACAATCAGCCGGTCGGCTGGGCCTGGGACATTACGAATTTCGTCTGGTGGATCGGAATTGGTCATGCTGGGACGCTGATCTCGGCGATCTTACTGCTGCTCAAGCAAGAGTGGCGGACATCGATCAGCCGGTTTTCAGAAACGATGACGATTTTCGCCGTTATGTGCGCGGGTATTTTCCCTGTGTTCCATACCGGTCGTCCGTGGCTTGCATACTGGCTCTTCCCGCTGCCAAACACGATGGGTGTCTGGCCGCAGTTCAAGAGTCCGCTTGTATGGGATGTGTTCGCGGTTTCTACGTACTTCACGCTTTCGGTTGTATTCTGGTACATTGGCCTTGTTCCGGATCTTGCGACAATGCGTGATCGGGCGAAGAGCACCTTCGTCAAGCGATTCTACGGCCTGCTTTCAATGGGCTGGCGCGGTTCGACGCGGCATTGGAGTCGGTACGAGACTGCATGTCTCCTGCTAGCCGGTCTGTGCACGCCGCTGGTTGTTTCCGTTCACTCGGTTGTCAGTATGGACTTTGCGATCGGCATTATCCCTGGCTGGCACACGACGATCTTTCCGCCATACTTCGTTGCCGGTGCTGTCTATTCGGGATTTGCAATGGTACTCACCCTTGCCATCCCCGCTCGCAAACTCTTTGGACTCGAGGACTTCATAACGATGAAGCACATCGACAACATGGGGAAAGTAATGCTGGCTACGGGACTCATCGTTGGCTATGCGTACACCTTCGAGCCGTTCTTCGGCTTGGTGTATTCCGGAAACAGATACGAGAAATTCCTCATCCTGAATCGGATGTTCGGACCCTACGCACCGTTTTACTGGACGCTCGTTCTGTGTAATGTTGTGACACCGCAATTCTTATGGTGGCGAAAGATACGAAGCAACATTCCACTCTTGTTTGTGCTCGCCATCGTCGTCAATATCGGCATGTGGCTCGAGCGGTTCGTGATTATTGCGATTAGCTTGCACCGCGACTTCTTGCCGAGTTCCTGGGGTTACTTTAAGCCAACCATTTACGATGTCATGACCTTCGTCGGCACACTAGGATTATTCCTGACGCTGATGCTGCTCTTTATGCGGGCCATGCCAATCATTCCGATGTTTGAACTCAAGACTTCCCTTCCGCAGGCAATTCCCGCCGGACATCCCGAGGTCGGCACGTTTGAAGAGGAGGTGGCATCATGAAGCAAGTGAAGAGCTACCCGGTATACGGCGTCATGGCGGAATATGATTCCACCACAGAAATTATTGCGGCAACCAGGAAGGCGTTCGATGCGGGGTATCGAGTGATGGACGCCTTCACCCCATTCCCAATTGAGGCCGTTTCGGAAATGATTGGCTTCCAACGGCACCACAACAAAGTTCCGTTTGCTACGCTGATTGGTGGACTCCTCGGAGGCATCGGCGGTTTTTCGCTGGCTTGTCTGGCGTCCGCTGTGTGGTACCCTTTGAATATTGCGGGTCGGCCGTTTATTACATGGCCGATGTACATTCCCGTCACCTTCGAGAGTACGATTCTCATTGCCGGACTCAGTTGCGGGATTGGGATGCTTGCCATGAATGGCTTGCCGCAGCCCTATCACCCCGTGTTCAATGTTCCGAGTTTTTCTCTGGCCACCAACAATCGATTCTTTTTGTGTATCGAGGCGCGCGATCCCAACTATGATGAATCAGCCGTGACCGATTTTCTGCGAACGACAGGCGCGAGAGAGGTGGTGCGTGTCGATGGATAACAAACAGACGATGCGTCTTTGGTATCGCCTACAGGGCGTCGTGATCCTATTCGCGACGGCATCGACCCTGATATCCTGCCGCCAGGATATGCAGGACCAGCCGAAGTACAAGGCATTTCGTGGAAGCGAGATCTTCCCGGATAGTCTCTCTTCGCGCAACCTCGTTCAGGGTACCGTTGCTCGAGGATATTTGCGCGAAGATGAAGCATATTACACTGGCAAGACCGCTGCTTCATCGACTCCCGCGACGGCAAAAGATACTGGGGCAAAGTCGCAAATGGCGATGGTCAATGAGTTTCCGTTTCCAATCACGCGAGAGATCCTCGATCACGGGCAAGAGCGATTCAATATTTTTTGCTCGCCATGTCATGGCGTGCTTGGCGATGGGCGTGGCTTCATCGTGCTCCGTGGATTTCGTCAGCCGCCGACCTACCATCAGGACCGCCTGCGGAACGAGACCCTCGGACACTTTTTCGATGTCATAACCAACGGATTTGGTGTAATGCCTGATTATGCGATGCAGATTCCGCCGCATGAGCGATGGGAGATTATCGCGTACATTCGGGCGTTGCAATACAGTCAGAATGCGAAGCTTGCGGATTTGCCGCCGGACCAAGTCAAGAATTTGAAGTAAGAAGCATTGGCACCAGGTAATTTCATATTGTCACCGAACGCGCTCGAGACGCAGCGGAAGCGCGGCTTGATCGCGGCTGTTATTGGCTTCGCGTTGCTCCTCCTCGCCATCGTTGTACCGAGTGGCGCTGGTGTTGCACCGCTGACGCAATTCTTCCATTCCTACTTGCTCGGGTTCATGGTCTTCTTCGGCCTCTGCGTTGGCAGCTTAGGATTGCTGCTGTTGCAGTACCTGACTGGCGGCGCATGGGGAATCATGGGCCGAAGAATCTTTGAGGCCGGGAGTCGTATTATGCCCATTGCTGCGATTCTGTTTATTCCGGTCATCATCGGGATGTATCTGAATCATATCTTCGAGTGGACAATCCCGGAGGTTGTGAAGGCCAGTCCAGTACTGACGGATAAAGCCGGCTATCTCAATTCCACATTCTGGACGATTCGCGCGATCGTTTACTTTGCTTATCTGATCATAATTGGAGTAGTACTAAACAAGTACGCGCAGAATCTCGATCGCGAACCCGGCCACCGCTGGAGTCGCAAGCTCGAGAATTTTTCTGGCGGCGCATTGCTGTTCTTCTTCTTCGCCGTTTCGTTTGCTGCCATTGACTGGATCATGTCGCTTGCGCCGGAGTGGTATTCAACGATTTACGGGTTTATCATTATTGTCGGAGAGGGGATTCTCGCGCTGACCTTCGCAATCATGGTGCTGGTTACGCTCTCGAAAGAGGAGCCGATGTCCGGCGCGCTCATTCCGGGCCATCTTCATGATCTCGGGAAGCTGTTATTCGCATTTAACTTTTTGTGGGGTTACTTCTGCTTCTCACAGCTTATCATCATCTACGCCGGTAATTTGCCGGAAGAGATTGTTTGGTATCATCATCGCATTCGCGGCGGCTGGCAGGTCGTTGCGTATATCGTGATCTTTGTTCACTTTATCGTGCCGTTTGCGATCTTACTATCGCGCGACTTGAAGCGAAATGGGCGACGGCTCATGATGATGGCCGCATGGCTCTTCATTATGCGGATCGTTGATCTCTACTGGCTCATCGAGCCGAACTGGCACCGCGAGCAGTTCTTCTTCAGTTGGGCTGATGTCGCCGCTCCCGTTGGATTTGTTGGACTCTACGTGTATCTATTCGTCGGGCAATACAAAAAGAAGGCAGCGTTACCTACGGGTGAACCGGAGCTGGGACTGGCTCTGCATCCCAGAGGGGCGCACGGATAAATCGGAAATCAAGAAAGCACGTCTGAGCACTGAACACGTAATACTTTAGAACTTAGCACCGTAGAATTTTGAAAGGCCAGAAGAGTCATCTTAACGATCCGCACGCCGAGCGTTCGCACGAGCTCGATGTGGCGGATATCCGAAACGATGAAGTCCACCATGAGGAAGGGGATATCAACGTTCGTTCGGTCTATCAGGCATTGCTCTGGCTTGGTGCCGGAATGGTTGTCGTTTATTTCATTGTCTTCGGCATTATCAAATGGAATGAATCGCGTGTGAAGTCGGCGAATGAAGTTGTAACGCACGTGGCAAAGACCAAAGCCGAGCAGTTGCCGCCCGAGCCGCGACTGCAGCTCGCTCCTGGACATGCAATGCACCCGTTGGCTGAAGGGGCTGCCTACCGGGACTCTGTTGAACATTTGCTGGAATCCTTCGGCTACATCAATCAGGCGACCGGAGATATCCATATTCCCATTGATCTCGCCAAGGACATGGTCGTGAAACGTGGTTTCGCGACTCGCGCGACCAATCAGGAAACACCAGCGCTCATGATTCCGGAATTTTCAAGTTCGGGCCGGACAGAGACTGCGCGGGATAATCGCATTCCCGGCGGGACATTTACCGTCACGGGTGGAAACTCTGACGTTCGGGAGGCGGGCAAGTGATGCGACTGACCTTCGACTACCGCTCTGCTTCGCGCTTCGTGATGTGCATCTTGTTGCTATTGGTCTCGGGACCGGCCTTCGCAGGCAATTCTCCTTTCTTCAAAGGCGAAGTTCAGGGGCAACAAGTAGATCCCGGGCTGCCAAAGGCAGTAAAGAATATCGGCATCGATCAGCATTTGGGCGAGCAGGTTACGCTGAGTCTGCCAATGCGTGATGAAGCTGGTAATTGGACGACGCTTGGCGCATATTTCGGTAAGAGACCCGTGATTCTCGTAATGGCTTATTACGGCTGCCCGAACCTCTGCACCATGGTTATGAATGGCGTCTTCGGATCGATGAAGACCCTGCCGTTTACTCCGGGCAAAGATTTCGATGTGGTTTCGGTCTCGATCGATCCGACAGAGACTTCGGATCTCGCGCGGAAAAAGCGAGATTCGTATCTTTCCAGCTATCATCAGGAGCAGAATGTTGCGGCCTATCACTTCCTGACGACCGATGAGCGTACGATCGAGCAATTGACAAAAGAGGTCGGTTTTCGGTATACCTATGACACCGCGAGCAAGCAGTTCGCGCACGCGAGCGGGATCATGATGCTCACGCCGGATGGCAAGCTGTCTCGATATTTTTATGGAGTCGAATTCGCGCCAAGCGACATGAAGTACGGCTTAATGGACGCATCGGGCCGCAAGATCGGGTCTCTTTCGGACCAGGTGCTGCTATTTTGTTATCATTACGACCCAGCGAGTAGTAAGTACAGTGTCGCCATCACGAATGTATTGCGAATCGGTGGGGTGCTCACACTAATCGGTATGGGGCTAATGTTTTACGGTTTCCGTCGTCGAGCGAAGCGCATGAGGAGCCAATTACAGATCGGGAATGCCTGAGACAATGCACGGGATACTTTCACTCAGCACTCAGTCCATCATGGGCAATGGTCTACGGCCACTTCTGGGAATGTCCTGGATGTTGCCGGATCAGGCGTCGACCTATGCGCCGGACGTAGATAATTTATATCTGTTTTTGGTCGGTCTGACGATCTTTTTTACGGTTCTGATATCGGCCGCGATCCTCTATTTTTTCGTCAAATATCGCCGTCGCTCGAACTCGGAAATTCCACGACCGATTGCCGGATCGATCGTGCTCGAAAGCACCTGGTCGATCATCCCGCTTCTAATTTCATTCGGGATTTTTGCATGGGGCGCAAACATCTACCTCACGGAATACACGGTTCCTAATGACGCGCTCGATATTTATGTTGTGGGCAAGCAATGGATGTGGAAGTTCCAGCATCCGGAAGGGCAACGGGAGATCAATGAGCTTCATATTCCGGTCGGCAAGAAGATCCGTTTCATCATGGCGACCGAGGATGTCATTCATAGCTTTTTCATCCCTGCATTTCGAATGAAGGAAGACATTGTGCCGGGACCAAGCAGATACTCAACCGTCTGGGCTGAGGCCACTCAGACCGGTACGTTCCATATCTTCTGCGCGGAGTATTGCGGAACAAGCCACTCTGGCATGATCGGATGGGTTACGGTCATGAATGACAAGGATTACCAGGCGTGGCTTTCCGGCGGGGCGGCAACCGGTACAATGGCCGAGCGTGGTGCAGCACTCTTCCAGCAACTGGGCTGCATTACATGCCACAAGTCCGATGGCACAGGACCATGCCCGAAATTAGAGGGCATATACGGAAAGCAGCAGGATCTCGAAGGTGGCACGAGCGTGCTGGCGGATGATAGTTACGTGCGCGAATCGATCCTGAGTCCGACGGCAAAAATCGTCAAGGGTTATAAACCACTCATGCCCTCATTCCAGGGTATCGTCAGTGAGGAACAGTTGCAGCAACTGATCGCGTATGTCAAGTCGATTGGTACGCCTGTAGCCGCACCGGCACCCGGCAAAGGCGCTGCCCCGGGATCCGTCCCGGCTGCGGTAAGACCACCCATCATGACCTCCAGTGCGTCCGAGTCTATTCCGCCGCAGAATGAGAAGGCCGGAAGTGAAAGCCAGAACACGCAGGCAGAAGCGAGCGCGAAATCAGCAGGCGTCAAGAGATAACAGTTTAGAATATGAGTTTAACTGCAACAATGCCCAGCGAGATCGGCGCCGTTCATACGAACGGTGACGGCGGGCTGAACTATTTGAATAATGGGCACGGCCTTCGCTCGTGGCTGCTGACGAAGGACCACAAGCGGATCGCAATCCTCTATCTGATTACAGTCAGCATCTTTTTTGTGATCGGAGGCGTCTTCGCGCTTCTCATTCGCATCAATTTGCTATCTCCCAGCGGCCTGTTCGAACCGGACACTTACAACCGGCTCTTTACCGCGCACGGTGTAATCATGGTTTTCTTTTTCCTGGTGCCAGCAGTGCCAGCGATTCTCGGCAATTTTCTCTTGCCGATTATGATCGGCGCCAAAGATCTGGCATTCCCAAAGATCAACCTACTCAGTTGGTACTGCTATATCGTCGGCGCCTGTTTTGGTCTCGTTGCGATCATCGCTGGCGGTGTCGATACTGGTTGGACTTTCTATACGCCTTATAGCACGAGCTTTTCGAATTCCAACGTGCTTTTGGTCGGGATCGGAATTTTCATCGTTGGCTTCTCTTCGATTTTGACGGGCCTGAACTTCATCGTTACGGTTCATACGATGCGTGCCCCTGGGATGACGTGGTTTCGCCTGCCATTGTTTATCTGGGCTCATTATGCAACAGCTCTCGTGATCATGCTTGCCACGCCGGTGCTTGCGATCACCGTTGCGCTCATGGCGATCGAGCGCGTTGCTCATGTCGGCATTTTCGATCCGTCGATGGGAGGCGATCCGGTCTTATTCCAGCACATGTTCTGGTTCTATTCGCATCCAGCCGTGTATATCATGGTCTTGCCTGCCATGGGGGTAGTCTCCGAGCTCATTGCGAACATGTCGCGGAAGAATATCTTTGGCTATAAGTTCGTCGCGATGTCAAGCCTTGCCATTGCCGTCTTTGGATTCTTGGTGTGGGGCCATCATCTCTTCGTTTCAACGCAGTCAGTGTATCTCGGATTGATCTTTTCCTTCCTGAGCTATGCCGTTGCGATTCCATCAGCCATCAAAGTTTTTAACTGGACTGCGACACTCTTCAAAGGATCCATTTCGTATGATACCCCGATGCTCTACGGTTTGGGTTTCATCGGATTGTTCCTGATCGGTGGCATGACTGGACTCTTTACCGCCGCGCTTGGGCTGGACGTTCATATTACCGATACCTATTTTGTTATCGCCCATTTCCATTACGTGATGGTCGGCGGCTCACTGATGGGATTCCTTGGCGGATTGCATCTTTGGTGGGGAAAGATGACCGGACGGAATTATCCTGAGTATTGGGCGCGCGCCGCAGCTGTCATTCAGTTCGTCGGTTTTAATCTGACATTTTTCCCGCAATTTTTATTGGGCTATCTTGGCATGCCGCGCCGGTACGCTTCATACCCACCGGAATTCCAGTTGCTTCACGTGTTATCGACAGCAGGCGCGACCATCCTTGGAATCGGGATGCTCATGACAATCTCGTACTTCATCTGGTCGCTCAAGAATGGAACACGCGCAACCCCGAATCCATGGGGAGCATCAGGGCTTGAGTGGCATACCAGCTCGCCGCCGCCCACGGAGAATTTCTTGACGACCCCGATTGTGACGTGGGAGGCGTATGAATTCGCTCCAATGGAGACAATGGACGTGCTGGGCTATCCTGGCGAGCCGCACACGCCGGCACAGCCAGTGCATTCGGAGCATGGCACGGAGGATTGATCCCTGTGCCAAGAGCTTGATGCGAAGCGCTCGGAACGCATGAATGAATTTCAGAACTGATAACTAAGCACCTCGGACTAAGCACTTAACAGAGAACGTGGCACTAATCGAAACAGAGAGGGATCCGGCGCGGGTGGAAATGCACTCGCACCGTCACCCGCGGCTCGTGCACCACTTCGAGAGCATGGAGCAGCAGCGCGAGGCGGGCACCCTTGGCATGTGGTGGTTCTTGCTGACCGAGATTATGTTCTTCGGCGGCATGTTCTTGGCCTATACCGTCTACCGGCATCTTTATTTTGATGCTTTCGCGGCGGGTAGTAATGTTTTGAATATCTGGTGGGGTACCTTCAACACGATGGTCCTCATTGGAAGCAGTCTGACGATGGCCCTTGCCGTCTTCCATGCCCAGACCGGTAACCCGCGGAAGGTCGTGATCTTCTTGCTTGCGACGATCGTGCTTGGAAGCGTATTCCTTCGAGTAAAGTATATAGAATACAACGACAAATTCGTTGAGCACGTGTTTCCGGCTGGCGATTTCCGATGGCCGATCGTGAATGAATCCGTTCGCCCGAATAATATTGGCGATCTACTGCTCATGCTCGTTGGAGCGGAGCATCTGAATGGCGCTGGACCCGCCGAAGCAGTGCCAGAGAAACCCGCAATTAATAACGCCAGTCAAACGGCAGAACAGGCTGCCGATCCGTTGATGGCCGGCCACGTGCGGATGTTTTTCTGGATCTATTTCGCGATGACAGGATTCCATGCACTCCACATGATCATCGGAATTGGAATTCTCCTCGTGCTGATTGTGCAGACGCGACGGGGCAAATTTTCGAAGGAATATCACTCGTATATCGAGCTATTCGGCCTCTATTGGCATTTCGTCGACATCGTGTGGATCTTCCTTTTTGCACTGCTGTATCTGATCGACCGACATCCATAGACCGCCAGTTGCTGCGCTCAGGATGAGATCAGCACATAGCACTTACTATTTAGAATCATGTCAGAGCACATCGTTTCCAAAAAGACGTACTACACGGTCTTCTTCGCACTCATGCTGGGGACGGCGCTGACCGTTGCCGCCGCATTTGTAAATCTCCACAGCTTCAACATTGTGGTCGCGCTGCTCATCGCTGGCGTAAAGGCGACGCTTGTTATCTTTTTTTTCATGCATGTCAAGTATTCTTCACGACTCACTAAGCTCTGGGTCGCAGTCGGATTTATTTGGCTGTTCCTGATGCTCGCGATTACGATGACGGACTATCTCTCCCGTGCCTGGCTGACATATAAGCCATAGCCGGTACGAATACACTTCTCGCTGCATTTGCCGATCGGTTCGGTGCCGCCGACGGCGTTCGTTTGTTCCGTGCGCCAGGACGCGTAAATCTCATTGGTGAGCATACCGATTATAACGACGGTTTCGTCTTGCCGGTCGCGGTTGACAAATACGCTTTTATTGCGGCTCGGCCTCGTGACGACCGATTAGTCCGCGTCTTTTCTGTCCGTTTCCCTGAACTGGTCGAGTTCGATCTCGACATTCCACGCGAGATGGTGCAAGGACATTGGTGGAACTACGTGGAGGGCACAGCGCGTATCCTTGAACGTCTTCAGCATCGGCTTCGTGGCGCAGACATTCTGATCGACTCGGATATTCCTATTGGCGCAGGGCTCTCCTCTTCGGCGGCTCTAGAGACCGTCATTGCGTTCTCTCTTCTTTCACTTGCCTGTATTCCCATCGACCGTCTTGCGATGGCTCAGGCCTGCCAGAGGGCTGAGCATGAATATGCCGGATCGAATTGTGGTATCATGGATCAGTTCATCTCGGCAAATGCTCGTGAAGGATCGGCAATTCTGCTCGATTGCCGGTCCCTTCAATACGAAGAGATTCGAGTTCACACCGATGCATACGCCCTTATTGTTTGTGACACAGGCATCAAGCATGAGCTCGCACTAACGGAGTACAATTTGCGCCGGAAGGAGTGCGAAGACGCTATCTCAATTATTTCAAATGCTTCAGTTGGATTGGAAGGGATACGTTCACTTCGAGACGTGACCTTCCCCAATTTTGAAGTCCTTGAAGGTCTTCTTCCGCGGGAGTTACAGAAGCGAGCCCGGCACGTCATTTCTGAAAATGCACGGACGCTCGCCGCTGCCGATGCGCTCCGCGACAGAGATGTAATTCGGATGGGGAAGCTTATGGCGGCATCGCATGCTTCGTTGCGAAACGACTACGAAGTGAGCTGCCCTGAGCTTAATCTGCTGATTGACATTGCCGCTACCGTACCGGATGCACTTGGTACACGCATGACCGGCGGCGGATTCGGCGGCTGCACGGTTGGTTTTGTCAAACGGGAGTGCATCGAGGAATTCCGAGATCGAATGACACGAGAGTATGCCGCACAAAGTGGTCGCGAATTGGCGATCTATGAGTGCGAGATTGTTGGAGGGGCATCCGAGATGTGATGAAGATAGATTGTGGCAGATATTCAATCATTGATAACGACACGAATTTCCTCAGCCGCAGCCTTCGCAACAGCGCGAACAGCATCGCTGGATGAGCCGATTGTGTCATGCGAGAGAGTAACACCCATCCGTCGATATTTTCGCGTATTCGGTTTGCCAAAGATTCGAACGTCGACGTCTGGCATCGCAAAGGCCAGATCCAAGCCATGATAGCTCGGTTCTTTTTCGGAGGCGTCGGGCGCAAGAATAACCGCGCTCGCACCCACGCGTTCCAGTGTGATGGCCGGAATTGGCAGGCCAAGAATCGCTCGGGCGTGCAGCTCGAATTCGGTCATGTTTTGTGAGCCGCTCATCGTCACCATGCCAGTATCATGAGGTCGGGGTGATAGCTCAGAGAAGTATACTCCATCCTTCTGTGATAAGAAGAACTCAACACCCCAAATCCCCGCGCCAGTGAGTGAAGTTGTGACAAGCCGGGCCATCCGCTGAGCCTCGGCAAGATGCATGGGGCTGATCGCCGCAGGTTGCCAGCTTTCCATGTAATCGCCCCGCTCCTGGCGATGACCGATTGGCGGGCAAAAGAGAGTCTCGCCGTTCTTTTGTGTCACAGTGAGTAAGGTGATCTCGGAATCGAATTGGATAAACTCCTCAACGATAACTTCATTGACGTTTGCGCGTCCCTTGGTCATTGCCACTTCCCAGGCATGATCAATCTCGTCCTCGCTTCGGATGTAGGATTGGCCTTTACCGGATGAGGACATGAGAGGCTTGACCACACAGGGGATGCCGATCTGCGCTACCGCTACGCGAAATGAATCGAGAGAATCTGCATACGCATATCGCGCCGTTTTCAGGCGCAGTTCTTTTGTGGCCAGGTCACGAATTGCCTTCCGGTTCATTGTGTAGTTCGCCGCTCGCGCACTGGGCACGACTTGAATCCCCCCCTTCTCGTAATCGTAAAACCGCTCGGTGCGAATCGCCTCAATTTCTGGAACAACGATGTCCGGGGAGTATTTTGCGACCGCTCGGTCCAGAGCTTTGCCATCGAGCATGTCGAGAACTTCGCGCTCATGCGTCACCTGCATGGCGGGTGCGTTCTCATAAGAATCGACAGCGATCACACGCTGCCCAAGACGCTTCAGCGCGATGGTGAGTTCTTTGCCCAGTTCACCCGAGCCTAGCAACAGGATTGTCTTCTTCATAACAGGACATTTGGTGGCGAGTCTCGCAAACGACAAAATAAAAGGCGGGCCACGCCCGTGCCCGCATTGTCCCGAACAACAAATGGGATAAGCGAATGCCCGAGTCGTAGCTTAGCAGGTCGTATTCGACGGTGTTCGCCACCACAAGCGAAAATGACTGGCGATTCGGGGGCATGTCCAGGCGGAGGGCGGGCATTTACTCAAAGCAACCGGGGTTTTCCTTGGCGGTTGCACTGGCCTCGCATGGTCGCCCACGCATGCCTTTTGCCTACACTAAAACAAATTAGCGATTCACGTATGAAGATTCGATTCGCATTTCTTTTCTTGATTCTTGTCGGGGCATTCGCATTTAGAGCATCTGATGCCCAGGCCCAAGCCGATAGCACAAAGCCAATCCCAAAGGGTAATCCTCTCGCGGAGTTCGAGCATCCAAAGAACCTGAAGATCTTTCCGAAGACCATCGCGCCGAAGGACCTGCAGATGGCGATGCGGACATTCTCCCGCTCGCTTGGCGTGCGATGCGGATTCTGTCATGCTGCGCTGAAGCCGGAATCGGACAGGCCGCCGATGCTCGATTTTGCCAGCGATGCCAAGGACGAAAAGCGTAACGCGCGAAAGATGTACCACATGGTGGAGGACATCAATCGCAAGTATCTTAAGAAGATGGACAAGAGCTTCGAAGAAATTTCATGTGTCTCCTGCCACCATGGTCGGCCGAAGCCAATTGCCAGCGTGGACTCATTGCCAACGCCTCCGCAGCCGAAGAGACAATAACTCTCGTGGGCTAAAGAAAAAACCCCCGCCATCGTTCTAGGCGGGGGTTGATACGAATTTAAGATTGCGATCAGGTCACAAAGAATTGCTTAGGCTTCTGCCTGTAGCATGGCAACGATTGCATCCACGTTCTTCTTCGCGTCGCCAAAGAACATGCGACTGTTCTCTTTGTAGAAGAGGGGATTATCGATACCGGCATATCCACTGGCCATTGACCGCTTCATCACGATGCACGTGCGTGCTTTCCAGACTTCGAGAACCGGCATCCCTGCGATGGGGCTCGTCGGATCCTCGAGCGCGGCAGGGTTGACAATGTCATTCGCTCCAATAACAAGCGCGACATCCGTCGTCGGAAAATCGTGGTTCAGTTCGTCCATCTCAAAGACGATATCATATGGCACATTGGCTTCGGCTAGGAGCACATTCATGTGGCCCGGCAAACGTCCAGCAACCGGATGGATGCCGAAGCGAACATTCACACCTTTGTCACGAAGCCGCTTGACCATATCGGCCAACGCATGTTGGGCCTGCGCAACCGCAACGCCGTAGCCTGGCACAATGATAATGCTTTTCGCACTCGTCAGCATCTCCGTAACCTCGGGCACCTCAACAGGTGTCACCTCGCCTTGTTGCTCGGCCGCTCCTGCCGCTGGCGCTGTGCCGCCTCCTGTGCCGAATCCGCCAAGAATCACGCTGATAAAGGAGCGGTTCATCGCACGGCACATGATGAAGCTCAGGATGGCGCCGGAGCTGCCGACGAGCGCGCCAGTAACGATCAGAAGATCGTTCGAGAGCATGAAGCCTGCCGCCGCTGCTGCCCAACCCGAGTAGCTATTCAGCATCGAAACAACGACGGGCATATCCGCGCCACCAATTGCCATCACAAGATGGACACCGATGAGACATGCGATTCCTGTCATGATCAGGAGCGGAGTAAGGCCGGCATGATCGGCGCCGGAGGCATTCGAAAGGAACTGTGCTCCGAAAATGACAACCGCGATGATCATCGCCAGATTGAGATAATGTCGGGCCGGAAGCATTAGCGGCTTGCCGCTTATCTTGCCATTCAGCTTACCAAAGGCGATCACCGAGCCAGTGAAGGTGATTGCGCCAATGAAGATACCGAGGTAAATCTCGACATAATGGATCGTGAGCTCAGAACCTTCCAGGCCGTGTTGCGGTCCGAGATAGTTGCTGAATCCAACGAGCACGGCCGCCGCGCCAACGAAGCTGTGCAACATTGCGACAAGTTCGGGCATCGAGGTCATCGGAACGCGCGATGCAACCGTTGCACCGATAGTCGCGGCCAGAATCAATATCACGGCGAGTGTGCCAAGGCTGCCTGCCGAAATATCCGGCTGGGTGCCGATAATGACGATGGTCGCGACGAGAGCCAGCAGCATACCGATGATGCCAAACATATTCCCGCGACGAGAAGACTCATGTTGAGAGAGTCCGCCCAGACTGAGAATAAACAGGCCGATTGCCGCGATGTAACTAACGCTTGCGAAGCTTTGTGTAAAGTCCATAGAAGGTGCGGGAGGTTACTTTCTGAACATTTTGAGCATGCGCTGGGTCACCAAGAACCCGCCTGCAATATTGATGGTAGCGAGGAAGATGGCGGCAAAACCAAGTACCATGACGCCCATGGGCATCGTGCCGCCGATCTGGAGAAGTCCGCCGATGATGATGATGCCGCTGATCGCGTTCGTCACGCTCATCAGTGGCGTATGCAGCGCGGGAGTCACATTCCAAATCACTTGCCAGCCAACGAAGATGGCGAGAATGAAAACTGTGAAATGCGACAGGAAAGTGGGTGGCGCACCAAGTGTCAATCCAACGAATGCGATTACAGCGATGGCAATCTTTGGCAGCGGGTTGCTCTTCTTCTTCTCCTTCACAACTGGCTTCGCAGTCGTTGCGGCTTTCGGTGCCACTGGTGGCGCGACCTTGGGTTTCGGAGGCGGCCAAGTAATAGAACCGTCATGCACGACAAGTGCGCCACGGACCACATCGTCCTCCATGTCGATGCGGTACTTCGCCGAACCACCCATATCATCGAGCAGATGATAGAGGTTCATGCCGTAAAGTTGGCTGGCCTGCGGAGCCATGCGGCTTGGAAGATCGGTATAGCCGATGATCGAAACGCCACCGTGCTTTGCGACGGCACCAGGTTGCGTCAACTCGCAATTGCCACCCGCTTCGGCGGCCAGATCGACGATGACGGAGCCTTCCTTCATCGATTCGACCATCGCGCGTGTAATCAGCTTCGGAGCTGGACGGCCCGGAATCAGAGCGGTGGTGACGATGATGTCAACGTCCTTCGCCTGTTTCGCAAAGAGGGCCATTTCGGCTTCGATAAACTCTTTGCTCATCTCCTTCGCATAGCCACCCTCGCCCTCGCCGCTTTCGGCGAGTTTCACCTCGAGGAATTCCGCGCCCATGCTCTGGATTTGCTCCTTCACGGCCGGCCGGACATCGAATGCGCGAACGATGGCACCAAGTGCACGACCCGCACCAATGGCGGCGAGTCCTGCGACTCCCGCGCCGATCACCAGAATCTTCGCAGGTGGAATCTTGCCAGCGGCAGTGATTTGGCCCGTAAAAAATCTGGGGAAGAGATTCGCCGCTTCGATGACACCTCGGTAGCCGGAAATATTGGCCATCGAGGAGAGCGCATCCTCTTTCTGCGCGCGTGAAATGCGTGGGATGATGTCAATCGCGATTGCATTCGCTTTCCGCGCGGCGATCTTCTGCAGCAATTCCGCATTCTGTGCGGGAGCAAGATACGAAATCAGCATCTGACCGGCCGAAAGCTGATCGACCTCATTCGGCTGTGGCGCGCGAACCTTCAGAATGATGTTCGCCTGGGACCACACATCCTGTGCGTTCCTGACGATCTTGCAACCGGCCTGCTCGTACCGAGCGTCGGGAAAATCGGCAGCTTCGCCAGCGCCCGACTCGACGCGGACCTCGAAGCCCAGCTTCTGAAGCTTCTGTGAGGTTTCGGGTGTCGCCGCGACGCGGCGCTCGCCAGGATAGACCTCTTTGGGGATACCAATGATAAGCGCGTGGCTCGCGCCATTCGTATTAATGGGAGTGGTGCTAACACCAACGGTACCCACACCTGCAGTTTGCGGAAGGGAAGTTTCACTCATACGGTCACGTATTCCTGAACATTATGGACAGCGGAGAGACCCGGCTGTTCTTGAAGTCGCGCACAGAACGCACAAGTGGCGAAAAAGATTGGCGGAAAATGACGAAATTGCTGAATGGACCCCGCTCCCTTGAAATGGCAAAATCCTCAGTGTACAGGTGGATACTTTTTGGGACTGAAATATGTCTTATGTCAGCGGAGTATTCCCAAAACTGAGGCGTCCATGAAGTCCACGATCCGCCACTGCCTGATGGTCACGATCGCTGCTTTATGCAGCGTGTCCGGCGTGCGCGCACAAATTCCACGCACGATCAGCTATCAGGGTACGGCAACTTCCTCCGGTGCTGCGATGACAGGTCAGCATCTATTTACCGTCGCGCTTTATGCGTCAGCGAGTGGCGGCACGCCACTCTATCAGGAGTCCCAGCAGGTTGCCGTTACAAATGGCACGTTCGATATTGCTGTCGGCTCGGTCAATCCACTGCCGAGTACGCTCGCATTCGATCGACCATATTATCTTGGTGTCAGCATTGATGGCTCTCCAGAGTTGTCCCGAACGGCGCTTTCGAGCGCGCCATATGCTCTCAGCTCGCACGTTGCCGATCTCGCCAAAGGTCTCACGCCCGGTGCTTCGGGTGTGGTCACAAGCGTGAACGAGGTTTCCGGAGCATTGCATTTGGTTGGCGATAGCACAACCTCGATTTCGATCAATGGCAATGTTCTGACGATTCATGCAAATGTTCTTACCGGATCTGGAATCCAATCAGTCATTAGTCCGGACAAAACCATTACTGTTGCGAACCAGAATGGACCAACCGTTTTGATTGGTGTTGCCGATAGCGCGATCACAACGCCGAAGCTTGCCAACGGTGCCATCACGCCTGCGAAACTAGCGCAAGCTGGTGCCACCCAAGGACAGATTTTCAAATGGGAAGGATCGCGATGGACCATCGTGGATGATTCTGTCGATCTCGGAAGTGCCTCGGGAATTTTGCCTGTGGCGCATGGTGGCACAGGCACCAATATTCTCGCGTCCGGACAGGTGTTGGTTGGCAACGGACAGAGTCCCGTTACTACTGCGATACTGAGTGCCGGCACTGGCATCTCGATCATACCCAATGCCGGTACCATTACGATTTCCAACACTGCCGGCATCACTGGATGGGCATTGACGGGAAACGCTGGCACCAATCCGCCCACTAATTTTCTCGGCACGCTGGACAATAAGCCGTTCGAAATTCACGTTTTCAATACCGACGCACCTGCGAATGGATCGAAACGAGTCATGCGGTACGAACCGAATGGCGTGAGCGCGAATCTCATCGGCGGGTATCAAGGTAATTCTGTCAGCAGTACTGTCGTGGGAGCGACGATTGCGGGTGGTGGTCTTAATGGCTTTACTAATTCTGTTACTGATGATTTTAGTTTTGTCGGCGGCGGCTCGTTGAATCAAGCTGGCAACGGTAACGGCTCAACTGTCGATGCGAGCCACGCGACAGTCGGTGGCGGCGGCGGCAATACCGCTAGCGGGACTTACGCATCGGTCCTGGGTGGGGCCAGTAATATTGCGGGCGGCGTTGCGGCGACTGTTGGCGGTGGCTCGACAAATACCGCCAGTGGAGACTATGCTAGTGTCGCAGGAGGTATCGGCGATTCCGCAGCCGGGAGCATTTCGACCGTCGCGGGCGGTGGAGGTAACCGAATTTCTCCTTCCTCTGATTTCTCTGCCATCGGAGGTGGACTGTACAATCGTACAACTGGCCAGTTCAGCACAATACCGGGCGGAGATTCCCTCACGCTTGGTGCAATGAGTTTGGGCGTCAACGTACCTGGTAATGGTGCTCAGTCTGGTATTCTCGACCTTTCCTCGTCCAATCATCTTGCCTACCTTGGTAATATGGACCTTTGGCTCGGCAACACGGACAATTCGTCGCGAGCAATTCGATTTTTTGCGCCAAGTACGAGTCTGAACTATCCTGCACGTTTTTATTCGAGCTTCGCGGCTAGCTCCCAATCCGCCACGATTAACTACACGCTGCCGACATCGCAGCCTTCCGCGAATCAAGTGCTTTCGGCAACGGCAGTCACTGGCGCTGGTCCGTATGCGGTCACGCTCGGCTGGACGAACGGCGGCGTTGGGACGGACTGGAATCTCACCGGTAACAGCGGCACCACTGCCGGGACCAACTATGTCGGCACGCAGGACAACCAGGCATTCGAGATTCATGTGTATGAAGCAGCCGCCACATCTGATGGACGTGGACGTGTCTTGCGAATAGAACCGATATCTGGAGCGCCCAACATGATCCTTGGCAATCATACCAATGCTGTTTCGGCTGGCACGTATGGTGCAACGATCGCTGGTGGTGGAGGCGTGTATGGCGCAGCATCCTATCGCAATTATGCCGATGGTGCATACAGCACCATCAGCGGAGGTAATAACAACACTGCTGGCGGAGGTAACGGAGAAGCAACAGTCGCGGGTGGTACGTCCAATAATGCGCAAGGCTATGCTTCTGTTGTAAGTGGTGGTCGCTCGAATTGGGCGCAAAATATATACGCCTCCATCGGTGGTGGTAACGGGAATCGGGCCGGAGATTGGTCGGCTGTTCCCGGTGGCGGCTACCTTCAGCTTGGAACTAAGAGCTTTGGCTATAATGCCGATCAACCCACCAGCCCGCTTGTCGATCTCTCTGCTTTTAGCCATATCTCTTTCTTTGGCGATGTCGATCTCTGGATCGGCAACATTGACGGAGCGTCCCGTGCAGTTCGATTCTATGCGCCGAATACCGTTGAGAATTTCTCCGGCTCCAACTATAGTGCGATCAAAGCAGGAAGTCAGACTTCCTCGATCTCATACATCCTTCCAACCTCTCAGCCTTCTGCCAATCAAGTACTCACCGCCTCCTCCATCTCTGGCACCGGACCATATAATGTAGCACTCGGCTGGACATCGCCAACTGCGAACAACTGGTCCCTTTCCGGCAACTCCGGCACGACTGACGGCACCAACTTCCTCGGCACCACTGATAATATTCCTTTCACACTTCGCGTCAATAATCAGCAGGCGCTTCGTGTGCAGCCTTCGAATAACACTGGTGTCGCCAGCGCAATTGGCGGTGCTACCGATAATACAATCGCCTCTGGCGATACAGCCTCCTTCATCGGCTTTGGCCAGCAGAACCGCATTGCTGCGAGCTATGCCACCATACTTGGTGGTGCCGCGGATACCATCACTACTGCCGGGGATTTCAGTGGCATCATCGCAAGCTACGGCAGCAAAGTCTCCAATGAGGTCAGCGTTATCGCCGGTGGCGAGTTGAACCTTATCGCCGCTGACAACTCATTTATCGGCGGCGGTTACAGCGATACCATAACGTCGAGTGCCTTCGGCGGTGTTGCTGCCGGAGGAAATCATAATATCGTTCGCGGCGATGATGGTGCTGTCATTGGTGGTGTCAATAATACGGCATACCTCAATTCCTTCATCGGTGGAGGCATCGCAGGTCTTGCCGGCGGCACGCTCCATACTGGTGCTGCTGTCATCGGCGGATGGGATGATACCTCCTATGCAGATAACTCTGTCATTCTCGGTGGCCAGTATGGCTATATCGATGTCAACTCCAGCAATGCAGCGATCATCACTGGAGTCAACAATTATGTTGCCGCGCAAAACTCGACGATCGCCGGCGGCGGATACTTGCGACTTACCGGCAGCCGATCGTTCGGATTCCATGCTGGCTCGTCCTCCACCGATAGCGCCTTCGTCAGCTCGAGCAACACCGCCTTCTTCGGCAATGTCAACCTTTGGCTTGGCAATACCAATAATACGCCGAGCCAACTCCGGTGGTACTCTCCGCAAAATGGCGGCGTTGGATTCCCGGCGGCTTCCACGCACTACACCAGCATTGCTGCCGGCTCGCAGTCGAATGACATCAGCTATACGCTGCCAACTGCCGCGCCTGTGGCAAGTGGCAATCTGCTGCTTGCCAGTTCGGCCTTGCCCAGCGCGATGGCATGGTCAACCAATCTCGTCTGGGATAATGCCAACTCGCGTCTCGGCATTAACACCAATGCTCCGGCGCATCCGCTGCACAGCGTCTACGCGGGCACCACTGACGAAATCGCAGCAGCCTACGGCCTGGCCTCGGCTTCGACATCCAATCAAGCCATTGGCGTATGGGGCCGAGCCTCGAATAACTCGAGCTCCAACACCGGCACGATTGGCGTGCTCGCTACCGGTAATGGCAACGCCATCGCCGGCAATACCAACGTGGCATTGCAGGTGAACGATGGCGAACTGGCCGTGGGCCGCACCACCGAATCACCCAGCGTCGGCACCGATGTGGAGCCTGCCACCGGCGGCACAGCATACACTCAGCAGGGACCCAGCGGAATCATCGAGTTCTCGCTTGGTCCTTCCGGCGATCTCCACACCGCCGCGCCGACGGCCAGCCAAGTCCAGGATTTGGGCGCAGTCACGATCAATAACCGCTACTGCCAGACTGGCTCGATCGTGCTCACGAACGTCGTCGCCATGATCGATGATGGCGCTGCTCCTAACCCGCAGGATGCGGCCTTCATCGTCAACGCCGATAACGTCGCGGGCGGCTCGTTCAAGATTCGCATCAAGATGCTGCCCACCGTGACCAGCGCCTCGAATTATTCCAGCAACGATAAGCTCCGCGTTGGATACATGATCGTCAATAAGTCGAGGTAAACTCCCCCTCCTATGAGCGAAGCGAAAAGGAGGGGGCTGGGGGGTGGTTAGCTGGACTATCCATCTCTTCTCGCATTCCGCCAGTCCCAAGTAGTGCATTGCCTTAAGGCAAGTGCCTATCAGCAAGTGCAGACCAGTTCACCGAATCGGAATCTGAAGAGAACCCCCCTATTAATATAACATCAAAGTGACATCAATCCATCGCACACTCTCCATAAAAGATTGACATTACAGGACTTACAGGGAGAATGCCAAACCATTTTTGTCATTCCTAATTCCTCATTCCTCATTCGCGAAGCGAAGCGGCCCCCTTCCACCCAATATAACAAGGATCGACCCTCCTGATGTTGCAGCGACATCAAATATTTATATACTTAGGCACAAATAAAAAACAATTCATATTTCATACTTCATCTTTCATGCTTTTAGTGGAGCAGACCCCTTCCATCTAATACAACGTTGTTCGACCCTCCCGGCATCGCAGGTTTTGAGATTCATTAGCAAGAATTCATCTTGACGGCCTTCCCAGCGCCAACGGGGAAGCACCACATCAGTCCCGTTAGGGACGAAATATGTGCCTGCCCGCCGGGGCGGGTAGCCCTCGAAAATTAGATAAAAGTCAGCTGATCGGAAATACTTTCCGGGCAGTAGAATCGATTGTTGCCATCCCACACAAGCAGCACATTCCTATCCTTGAGTAGATAGTCGGACATCCAGGCCATCTTACCTGGAAGAGGGGATTCGAGAACGAGTACCAATTTAGCATCGGGCACATTCTGAATGTACCGATACTCGTAGAGTTGCGAAAGACCGCGACGCGCCTGATGATGCACTTTTGTCTCGGTCGTTGACTTCATTTCAAAAAGATAGTTTTGGTCTCCTATCTTCGCAGAGAGATCTACATACCGGTTCATGCGTGGCACGGCACCATGTTTGCGAATCTTCTCTGCCATCAGATTGACAAGATCACGATGCACCGAGTTTGCCCGCTCCCTTGAAGCCTGATCGACAAAATACTGAATCGCTTCCTCACTCTTCCTTACTCGACGTGCCTGAGGCTGACGACCAAGAATAAAATTGCACCCGTGTGCGCGGAAGCGCTGCTTCCGCGTTATTTTTGCACCATGCGTGAGACCAAACCTTATTACCACGGAGCACTACCACATTACCTCCCCAATGACCGGCCATACTTCCTGACGTTTCGACTTGCCAGTTCAGAACCGAAGGACCATGAACACCTCGCGTTGCTTCTTCTGAAGCGACAATTCCTCGAATACGACCGCGTGCTGGACACCATGACTCACGGCCCTCACTGGTTGAAGGATGAGCGGATCGCAGCCATTGTCAAGGAAGCAATTCATCACCGCGACAAGAGGCAGTACGAACTTCACGCGTATACAATCATGTCGAACCATGTCCATATGGTAATCACGCTCACAGGTGATTTGACACTAGATCGGGTACTTCAACAATTGAAGTCTTTCACGGCGGTCGCGTGTAATAAGGTGCTTGGTCGTCAAGGCGACTTCTGGTTGCACGAAGGGTATGACCATGTAATTCGCAGAGGCCGTTTCGGAAAAGTGATATGGTATATCTTGAATAATCCTCTCAAGGCCGGACTCTGCAAGCGATGGCAAGACTATCCTCACACTTATCTCAGCCCTGACCTCAAGGGCTTCGACTGAGAGATGACGGAAGCAGCGCTTCCGTCCACACAATCAGGATTCCTTCTCTTCCCGCTCGTATGGAAGCACCGTTTCCGCACCCCGTTTAGAATGTCTCAAGATCGAGACCAAGCCTTTCAGCGATTTCCTCTGCCCCACTTAACAAGAGCCATTTTGCCAGCGGCAGCCCATCTGTGCCGCCATTGAAGACCTCTTCAAACTTGCGGGGAACACCACGTTCATTGACACAATATAGAGGCCCGATTGGCTCACCATCAGCATCTTCATCTTCGTCTTTCCAAAACAGAGAAACTGGTTTGAATTCTTGGGCTTGGACAGCTTTTAGTTCAATTGCGATACTAGCCATGGTGTGATTGTGAGGTATTGGTTCAAGATCACTGTTCGTTACTTCATTTTCTCATATAAGCCGTCCCCTAAGAAGCGAATCAGCCCTTGATCACGCAGCACCTGAAGTTGCTGACGTACCTTATCACGAACGTGTCGATTCTCAGGATGTCGGCGAGATAGCAGCCCTTCAAAAGAATAGACATCCGCCAATCTAAAACGCGCCGATTTGATTCGCTCAATACATTCCAGCGTGTCAATCAGCCATGACCTCCTTTCGATTGATTTTCGCGAAGATAAGAAATCAGTCCTCTCCCATTGTTTGAGCACATCAGGCCTATGCAACAATTTCCCATCCTGAATCATGGAGATCTTTCCTACATCGGGCACTTGGTCGATCTTGATAATCGAACCAATCCATCCCGCACGACGTGCCGACGCGGATAAGGGCGGTCGGTCGCGAATTATTCTTGGGACGAAAAAGAATTTTGGTATTACAACCAGACTCAGAATTCGGAGGTCACTGGCCCGATATGATAACAAGAATAGACTCGGATTGGTATTGCTGCTTAGCCGTTCAACCTTCTTAGCATAGGCTCCATCCGCAACAGAGGAGCCAAAAACACCAGCTTTGCTCTTTAGCTCGTATTGTTCGTTGCATCCTGGGCAAAACAAGTCGGCCAATGGAGAGCCGTTCGGAAATCTTCTTAGCTCAGACCCGCAAGCGGGGCAATACACATTCTCTTCAACCCACGGTTCAGTTAGGACTCGCGCTCGTTGAGAATTACTCTTGTAGTTCGTGGCAAGGGCGCTTTGAAGAGAAAGAATTGGTGCTGCTCGTTCCATACCCTCTAATTCAGTAGGCAACTGAACGGCGTATTGAATTGACCGTAACGATTGACACGATACAATCCGTTAAAGCACGTCTTATTCAAGTAGATCATTCGTGCCGCTCGTTCGGGGCCGGAGAGCACCCTTGGGTTCTGAGCGCGTACGCGGTAGAACTCCTCGGATGAGACACGATACTTTGAAAGCAACGCGATGAGTTCTTCAGGATTATCCCTAACCGCCTCATAACAGGCGATTAGCTCTGCATTCTCGTCGCCGATTATTCCTTGCTCTGGCTGGATGGAAAAAAAGAGAGCGCCGCCTCCCACGAATGGCTCAACGTACTTTCGAAATTCCTTCGGGACGTACTTCGACAGAACGGGCAAAAGGCTATTCTTGCCGCCAGCCCACTTAAGGAAGGGCTTCGCGCTGCGCTTCTTCGGGGTAACCTCAAATTCTAATTGTGCTAATGCCATTGGTCATAGGTAAGGACACATGTCTACTCGACATGGTGCCCATCAACCTATACGTAATATAATACAAAATCCCAAGGCTACAAAATACTTCGTCCCTTGTATACTGCTCACATTCTGTAGCAGCCTTTGTTACGGTATATAAACCGCAACAGACGGAGTGTAGCAGAAGCGTGGTGAACTTCACCGTTCCTTAGCGGCGATACTGTTAGATGCATTATCGACCCTGTTCCGGA